>JBPCWJ010000135.1:0-3050 GCA_051009635.1 Rhizobiaceae bacterium | reverse complement strand
GTGCAATGCCTGCCAAAGGAGAAACATCGAGAACGTTTGGATCAACCAGATATAGATCAGCACCCGCGTAATAGATAACAGCCAAAAGGGCGAAGCCCGACAGCCAGGTGGCATAGCTTTCCCATTTAAACCAGGTCAGGTGCTCCGGCATTTGAGCGGGTGCAACCATGTATTTCTGGATGTGATAAAATCCGCCACCATGAACCTGCCATTCCTCGCCGCTTGCACCTTCCGGCAGTGGGCGGTCCTTCCTCAAACCCAGATCAAGCGCGATGAAATAGAAGGATGAACCGATCCAGGCTATCGCGGTAATTACATGTACCCAGCGGACACCGAAGGACAACCAGTCCCAAAAAACTGCAAATTCATACATGGTTTTCTCCGGAATTTCCGATTTGATCGAACATGGAGCTATCAGTCATCACATCATGATCAACTTCCGCGATAGGTTGAATAGCTGTACGGCGAGGCAAGCAGGGGCACGTGATAATGCTCGCTTGGATCATCGATGCCAAAGCGAAGCGGGACCGTGTCTACAAAGGGAACGCTCGAAGCAGGCACTAGATCGGCAAAATAATCGCCCATTGCAAAGACCAGTTCGTAAATCCCGGCCTGAAATTCTGCGCCTTCCAGGATCGGTTCATTGGTACGGCCATCGGAATTGGTGGTTGCCTCAGATATTCTGGTTCTCTTCTCGCCGTCCATGCGGTAGAGAACAATGGCGACCCCGGCTGCAGGACATCCGCGCGCGGTATCCAGAATGTGGGTAGTCAAATAGCCTGCCAAATCCGTCCCTCCGGTTAATTCCCAAATTCATATTATACAATCATATCCAACATGGTCACGGATACCAGTACCCGTTAGGGTTAGGCCCTGTGGAATACCGATACTTTTAATTGGCCATCAAAAACGCTAGAGCAAATGTAGCAGAATTTTCAAGAGGAAAGCCTTGCCCACACGTTACCCAAGAAACCTGATCGGCTACGGCGCCAATCCACCAGACCCACAATGGCCCGGTAATGCGGCTATCGCTGTTCAATTCGTCATCAATTATGAGGAAGGCGGCGAAAACAATGTCCTTCATGGTGATGAGGCGTCGGAAGCCTTCCTGTCGGAGATTGTCGGTGCTGCTGCCTGGCCGGGCCAACGACATTGGAACATGGAAACCATCTATGAATATGGTGCCAGGGCAGGTTTCTGGAGGCTGCACAGGCTGTTTACCGGCGCGAATATTCCTGTGACGGTCTACGGTGTGGCAACGGCGCTTGCCCGTTCACCGGAACAAGTCGAAGCCATGCAGGCGGCGAAATGGGAAATTACCTCGCATGGCCTGAAATGGATTGAATACAAGGATTACACCCGCGAGCAGGAACTTGCCGAGATGGAGGCGACAATCAGGCTTCATGAAGCAGCGACCGGTGAGCGCCCACGCGGTTGGTATACTGGCAGGTGTTCGGTAAATACGCTCAACCTTGTTGCCGAGGAGGGTGGGTTTTTATACGCCTCCGATTCCTACTCCGATGACCTGCCTTATTGGCATGAGCATTCCGGTCGCAATCAATTGGTCATCCCCTACACACTCGACAACAATGATATGCGCTTTGCCACGCCGCAGGGATTTAATAGCGGGGACCAGTTCTTTGCCTATCTCAAGGACAGTTTCGACACGCTATATGAAGAGGGAATGGCGGGCAGCCCCAAGATGATGAATATCGGGCTGCATTGCCGGTTGGCTGGACGACCCGGCAGGACTGCTGCATTAAAGCGTTTCATTGAATATGCCCAAAGCCACGCAAATATATGGTTTGCGAGGCGAATTGAGATCGCCGAACACTGGCACAAAACGCATCCGCCGAAAACTGGCGAACTGAAGCCATCGCAAATGGATCGTGACGCGTTTGTCGGACACTTCGGCGGCGTGTTTGAGCATTCGGCATGGATTGCCCATCGCGCTTTTGATACCGAGCTTGGACCTGCCCATGATAGCGCGTCAGGGCTGCATAGCGCCCTTGCACGCCAATTCAGAATGGCGGAACAGGGTGAACGTCACGGCGTATTGACAGCCCATCCTGATCTGGCCGGAAAATTGGCTGCAGCCAAACGGCTGACGAAGGAATCTGAAAGTGAACAGGCCGGTGCCGGGCTGGATGCCCTGACTGATGACGAACGGTCGGAGTTCACCAAGCTGAACGAACGGTATAAGGAGAAATTCGGCTTTCCGTTCATCATCGCAGTCAAGGGACTTACAAAGAAGAAAATCCTGAATGCGTTCCATCAACGTGTCGGGAATGACCGGGATACCGAATTCGAAACCGCATGCCGGCAGGTCGAGCGTATTGCCCGGCTGCGCCTGAATGACATGTTTAGCGAGCACAGTTAGATGAAACCACCAATCTATCAGGCACCCAAGGGCGGATTGCCAGGCCAAAATGAATTAATGACCGGCAGAGCTGTGTTTACAGAGGCCTATGCCGTTATTCCGCATGGGGTGATGCGGGATATTGTGACCAGCCAATTACCGCATTGGCGTGACACAAGGCTCTGGATAATCGCGCGCCCTATGAGCGGATTTGCCGAGACATTCTCGCAATACGTCATGGAGGTCAGTCCGGGTGGCGGGAGTGAAAATCCCGAGCCGGATGAAAATACGCAGGCCATGCTGTTTATCATGGAGGGCAGTCTGGAACTTAACCTCGCGGGAAACGCCCACCAGTTGGAGCCGGGAGGATATGCCTATGTTCCTCCGGGAGCGGAATGGTCAGTGGTCAATAATGGAAAGATGCCGGTTCGTTTCCAGTGGATACGGAAAAAACACAAACGCGTTGAGGGAATAGGCTTGCCGGATCCTGTTATCGGCTATGAACAGAATATCGAACCGATCTCCATGCCCGGATCCGACGGAAAATGGTCGACCAAGCGCTTCCTGGATCATGATGACATGCGCTACGACATGCATGTCACGATTGTCACCTTCGAGCCTGGTGCCTGCATCCCGTTTCTGGAAACCCATGTCATGGAGCATGGCTTATATGTACTTGAGGGTAAGGGTG
>JBPCWJ010000134.1:0-3368 GCA_051009635.1 Rhizobiaceae bacterium | reverse complement strand
GCATTGAGCATGTTCCGTCCATATATGGACAATCCGCAATTGAGAAAGCTGGCAACGGAATTGCGGGATATTGGACGTATAGTGGGCGAACTCCGGGATGCAGATGTGCTGAAGGAGGACATTACATTACCTGCTATCCTGCGTTCCGGGCGGCAGCCGGAAAATGAAGAACTGCTATCCATCTTGAAGGGGCGTTGCGAGCTGATGCGCGAGGCTGTGAGGGCTGACATCGGATCAGCCCGTTGGAATGGATTGTTGCTGCGCCTGGCATTGCTTGAACATGGCTGGACCGGCGGTGAATTTGATCCCGCTGCGGCTCGTACAAAAGTCAAGGACTTTGCACGCAAAGCTATCACCAGATCGTGGAAACTGGTTCGAGATTCGGGAAGAAATCTGGATCAACTCGATGAAGCCGGACGCCACCAATTGCGCAAGGACCTGAAGAGCCTGCGATACACGATGGAATTTCTGCGATCGCTGCACAAACCAGGGGCGTGGCAGCGATTTCGCAGGAAGCTCAAGGAGCTACAGACCCAGTTCGGCTATCTCAATGATGTCCATATGGCAAAAAGCCTTCCGGCCATGATTGGCAATGGGCATGACCTGTCTCCCGACACCGCCATGCTCGCCGGTTTTATCGATGGCTGGCACGAGGCCGGTGCAAAAGACGTGTTGGACGACCTCGAATGGCACTGGCGGCGGCTGGAAAAGCATGCTGGCTTTTGGAAGTAGAAAATATTCCAAATAAAAATTGTGTTTTCCAATCTCCCTGACTCTCTCCAATTCCTGTGAGTTTATGGATCTGAATCCAGCGAGTTGTCGATCGCACAATAATTCTGGCAACACACGAAGATCTGTCTGAAGTCTGTCAGCATTCGCAATACGGTTGCTATTCGTAGGTAAATTTTACAAACCGGCTAGTATTAAACACGAATAACAGAAGCCAATGATTTAGCATAATAAATGGGGCTGACATAGATAAGGGTTTGATTTTCACTTGAACCACCATTGTTCCAATACTTTGTTGAGGTTTGCAACAGGTCTGTAATTGAACCTCCATTCGCACTCTTTGAGGAACAAGTGAAAATCAAACCCTTATCTATGTCAGCCCCAAATATAATATATACGGGATTTATGCATTATTTCCTCCATAAGATTTTTAGAAAATAGTTATTTTATGATGTACATCAATCATTTAGATTCAATTCTTTTGAGAAATACACAGATTATGCTGTGATTTTTGCATACTTTTGTATCATTTATATTAGATAAAACTAATATGATTTTCATCAACCCCATCCTAATTGGTGAAATCAATGCAAATCTCTCTTGCTACAAACCGAGCGGCACGCTAACCCGGTGCCATGGGAAAAGACCTGATTCCCCCGCCTAGCGGCGAGGGCGGGGACGAAATAGACGCCATTGATCTGAAAACAGCTCTCGAAGAGCGTTACCTTGCCTATGCGTTGTCAACGATCATGGGCCGGGCGCTGCCTGATGTGCGCGATGGGCTGAAACCTGTCCAGCGGCGCATCCTGCATGCCATGCGCATATTGCGGCTGGACCCCAATACCGGGTTCAAGAAATGCGCCCGCATTGTTGGCGATGTCATCGGTAAGTTCCATCCCCATTGAGACCAGTCCGTTTATGATGCTCTGGTGCGTTTGGCGCAGGATTTTGCTGTCCGCTATCCGCTGGTGGACGGGCAGGGCAATTTCGGTAATGTCGATGGCGATAATGCCGCCGCCATGCGTTACACCGAAGCGCGTATGACGGAAGTCGCGACCCTTCTAATGGAGGGTATCGCCGAGGATGCCGTCGACTTCCGCGAGACCTATGACGGCGAAGACAGTGAACCGATCGTCCTGCCGGGTGCTTTCCCCAACCTGCTGGCCAATGGAGCAACCGGCATTGCGGTCGGAATGGCAACCTCCATCCCTCCGCATAATGCCGCCGAACTTTGTGACGCCGCCATCCACCTGATCAAATATCCGGGCGCAACCATCGACAAGCTGGTCGATATGGTGCGCGGACCGGACTTCCCTACAGGTGGCGTAATTGTTGATGACAGGGCAACCATTGTTGAGGCCTATAAGACCGGCAAGGGCTCCTTCCGCGTCAGGGCCAAATGGGAAAAGGAAGATACCGGTCGCGGTGGCTACCGAATCGTCATTACCGAGATTCCCTATCAGGTACAAAAATCCCGCCTGATTGAGAAAATTGCTGAACTTCTGTTGGCGCGAAAATTGCCGCTGGTTGACGATATTCGCGACGAGTCGGCAGAAGATATCCGTATTGTCATCGAGCCGAAGAGCCGGACGGTCGATCCCGAATTGCTGATGGAATCCCTGTTCAAGCTTACTGACTTGGAAAACAGGGTTTCGCTCAATCTGAACGTCCTTTCGCATGGCAAGATACCGCGCGTACTTTCGCTGTCGCAGGTCTTGCGCGAATGGCTCGATCACCGCCGTGAAGTTCTGCAGCGCCGCTCCCGTTACAGACTGGCGCAGATTGAAAAACGCCTGGAGGTCCTCGGCGGCCTGCTGATTGCGTACCTCAATATTGATGAGGTCATCCGCATCATCCGCTTTGAGGATGAACCCAAGCAGAAGCTGATCGCACGGTTTGACCTGACTGAAGTCCAGGTCGAGGCAATCCTCAACATGCGTCTGCGCGCGTTAGCCAAGCTTGAGGAAATCGAGATCAGGAAAGAGCATGAAAGCCTGATGGTCGAAAAAGGCCAGATCGAGACGCTTCTGGCTTCCGAAGAGATGCAGTGGAAAGTGCTGGCAGACGATATCCAGCAGATCCGCGATGAATTCTCTCTCAAGACTGAGCTCGGCGCACGACGTACCCAGTTTGGTGATGCACCTGAACATGATCTTGCAGATATCCAGCAGGCCATGATCGAAAAGGAACCGGTCACTGTCGTGCTTTCGAAAAAAGGCTGGCTACGCGCCATGAAGGGGCATCTGTCGGATTTCTCTGCCCTTTCCTTTAAGGAAGGCGACAGCCTTGCAACAGCCTTCCATGCTGAAACGACCGACAAGATCCTTCTGTTCACAACGGGCGGCAAGTTCTTCACCCTTGAAGCAGCCAAACTGCCGGGCGGGCGTGGTCACGGCGAGCCGGTCCGGGTCATGGTCGAGATGGAGAACGACACGGATATCGTCACCGCCTTCAAGCATCAGCCGGATCGCAAACTTCTGCTCGCATCGACCGTGGGCAATGGCTTCGTTGTTGGGGAAGCCGATACGATTGCCAATACCCGCAAGGGCAAGCAGGTGATGAATGTCAAACTGCCGGATGAAGCCAAGCTTTGCGTCCCGGTTACCGGCGACCATCTCGCGGTCATTGGTGAGAACCGC
>JBPCWJ010000133.1:0-5801 GCA_051009635.1 Rhizobiaceae bacterium | reverse complement strand
GGTTAGTGTACCGGCGACCCCGATCATCGATAACGGGACGCTGGCGCTGCTGGTCATGTTGTCTGCCTTTGTTATTTGCGGAATGTTTCTGTTGACGTCAGCCAACTTCGTTTTTGCAAATACCGGCAGCATTCCATCCGAACAGCATGCTCCGACAATCAATGACGAGGGTTCGCAGGCGTCATCCCAAGCACTGGGCGACCATTCCGAATTGTCCGCCGGTCCGGAAATGCCCAGACTACCTTACGAGCGGGACAAGAAAACCTATTTCATTGCCGGCGACCAGGTGGTGGCGATAAGAGCTGACGGTCATTACACGCAGCTATATACCAAGGATGAGAAGCTGTTTTCGCCGTTGTCAATTTCTGATGCAGAAGCAAGGTTGCCGGCGGAGACGTTCCTTAGAACCCATCGTAGTTATCTTGTGAACATCGATGAGATCGTATCCTTCGAAAGGCATAAGGATAATGGAATGTGCCTGTTCGAAGGCGTGACTTCGCTAAAGGGCGCACCGGTAAGCCGGAGTTATGTACCCATCGTGCGAGAGCGGCTGGGCATATAGCAATTCGCATTTCGTGCAGCTAATTCGCATTTCGTGCAATCAGGCACGTCAGCCACGATTGCTGGCTGGCAGCTCTCATGCGCCCGCGCGATCATGACCTCCAGATAACGGATTTAACCCAAGTCTTTTGAATCCGTTTTTGGGAGGAGACACATGATACCAGGATCATTTGAATACCACCGCCCTGATTCCGTAGGTGCAGCGATCAAACTGCTGGCGGAACATGGTGATGAAGCGCGCGTAATGGCAGGCGGTCACAGCCTGATCCCCCTAATGAAGTTGCGCATGACCGATATTGATCATCTGATTGATTTACAGGCGATTGATAATCTTAGCGGGATCTCGATAAAGGGCGGGAAAGTCCATATCGGTGCGATGACGACACAACATGAGCTGATCAATGACGACGCTCTGTTGAAGGCCGCGCCCATCATCCGCGAAGCCTCGCTGCAGATTGCCGATCCGCAGGTTCGATATATGGGAACGGTTGGCGGAAATGTCGCCAATGGCGATCCCGGCAATGACATGCCCGGCCTTATGCAATGTCTGGACGCGACCTATGAAGTAGAGGGTCCCAAAGGCAAACGCGAGATCAAGGCGCGGGACTTTTACGAAGCAGCCTATTTCACCTCGCTTGCTGAGGATGAGATACTGACTTCGGTTCATTTTGATGCACCAGCCGGCGGCTATGCCTACAAAAAGATGAAGCGCAAGATTGGTGATTATGCCACCGCGGCAGCAGCAGTCCTGATCGATATGGATGGCGGGAAATGCAAGTCCGCCTCAATCGCAATGACCAATCTTTCCGATACCCCGATCTATTCTGAAAATGCCGGCAAAGCGCTTGTGGGAACATCGATTGATGATGCTGCCATCGATGCTGCTGTTGCAGCCATGGACAAGGCAATCAATCCGGCTGAGGACAATCGCGGTCCGGTTGATTTCAAGCGTCACGTTGCCGGTGTCATGTTGCGCAGGGCAATCGCAAGCGCAGCAGAACGGGCCTGAGGAGTTTCAAAATGAGCAAAATACATCTGAAAATGAAGGTCAACGGCAAGAATGTCGAAACGCTGGCCGAATCGCGTGAGCTTCTCATCCACGTTCTTCGCGAGGAACTGGGAATTACAGGACCACATATTGGTTGCGAGACTTCGCATTGTGGTGCCTGTACGGTTGATATGAATGGCAAGTCCGTCAAATCCTGCACTGTCTTTGCCGCACAGGCCAATGGCGCTGATGTAACAACGATTGAAGGGTTGGGAACACCGGACGAGTTGAATGTGTTGCAGACCATGTTCAAGGAGCATCACGGATTGCAATGCGGGTTCTGCACGCCAGGTATGATTACCCGTGCCTATCGTCTGTTGCAGGAAAATCCAGATCCGACAGAGGAGGAAGTCCGTTTCGGCATGTCCGGCAATCTTTGCCGCTGCACGGGTTACCAGAATATCGTCAAGGCGATTATGGCAGCTGCAGCTGAAATGAACGCAGCCAAGGAGGCCGCACAATGAACGAGATGACACCCCCAAAAGAAGAACGCACAAAAGCGCTAAAAGGTCTCGGTACCTCCCGTAAACGCGTAGAGGATGCCCGGTTTACCCAAGGCAAGGGCAATTATGTCGACGATCTGAAAATGCCCGGCATGTTGTTCGGTGATTTCGTCCGCTCACCCCATGCCCATGCCCGGGTGAAATCGATCAATGCCGACAAGGCAAAGGAACTGCCGGGCGTGATTGCGGTCCTGACAGCAGAAGATCTGAGCCCGCTCAATCTGCACTGGATGCCAACATTAGCGGGCGATGTCCAGATGGTTCTGGCCGATGGAAAGGTATTGTTCCAGGGCCAGGAAGTTGCCTTCGTGGTAGCCGAAGACCGTTACATTGCAGCCGATGCATGCGATCTGGTCGAAGTTGAATATGAAGAGCTTCCTGTTGTGGTCGACCCATTCAAGGCGCTTGAAAAAGATGCCCCGGTATTGCGTGAAGACTTGAAAGGTAAGACTGAAGGTGCCCACGGTCCTCGCAAACACCACAACCATATTTTTACGTGGGAACAGGGAGACAAGGAAGCAACCGAGGCAGTTGTGGACTCTGCCGACGTGGTTGCCGAGGAGATGGTTTATTATCACCGGACCCATCCCTGTCCGCTAGAGACATGTGGTTGCGTTGCTTCCATGGATAAGGTCAATGGCAAGTTGACTGTTCATGGTACTTTCCAGGCTCCGCATGCGGTCCGTACAGTTGCCTCCCTGATTTCAGGCATAGCCGAGCACAATATCCGCATCATCTCGCCGGATATTGGTGGCGGTTTCGGCAACAAGGTTGGCGTCTATCCAGGCTATATCTGTTCAATCGTCGCATCCATTGTAACCGGCGTTCCGGTGAAATGGGTCGAAGACCGGATGGAAAACCTGATTGCGACCGCCTTTGCCCGTGACTACTGGATGAAGGGCAAGATCGCCGCAACAAAGGATGGCAAGATCACCGGTTTGTGGTGCCATGTCACGGCAGATCACGGCGCGTTTGATGCCTGTGCTGATCCAAGCAAATATCCGGCAGGGTTCTTCAATATCTGTACCGGTTCCTACGATATTCCGACCGCATATCTGGCTGTTGATGGCGTTTACTCCAACAAGGCGCCCGGAGGTGTTGCTTATCGTTGTTCTTTCCGCGTGACGGAAGCTGCCTACTTTATCGAGCGGATGATCGAAGTCCTTGCGATCAAACTCGATATGGATGCAGCCGAATTGCGTGCGAAAAACTTCATCGGCAAGGAGCAGTTCCCCTATCAGTCGGCACTTGGCTGGGAATATGATTCAGGCGACTATCACACGGCCTGGAACAAGGCGCTTGAGGCAGTTGACTATAAGGGTTTGCGCGCTGAGCAGGCCAAACGCCTCGAGGAATTCAACGCAGGCAAGACCCGTAAGCTGATGGGAATCGGACTGGCATTCTTCACCGAGATCGTCGGTGCAGGTCCTGTCAAGAATTGCGACATTCTGGGTCTAGGCATGTTTGATTCCTGCGAAATCCGTATTCACCCGACGGGCTCGGCGATTGCACGGCTCGGAACCATCAGCCAGGGTCAGGGACATGCGACGACGTTTGCCCAGATCCTGGCGAGTGAAATCGGTATTCCTGCCGATGATATCACGCTTGAAGAGGGTGATACCGACACTGCACCTTATGGTCTAGGAACCTATGGTTCGCGCTCGACCCCGGTTGCTGGTGCTGCGACTGCGATGGCCGGACGAAAAATCCGCGCCAAGGCACAAATGATCGCTGCCTATCTGCTCGAGGTGCATGATGACGATGTCGAATGGGATGTTGATCGTTTCGTGGTCAAGGGCGCTCCTGAAAAGTTCAAGACAATGAAGGAAATTGCCTTTGCTGCCTATAATCAGGCGATCCCGGGGATTGAACCGGGTCTGGAAGCAGTTAGCTATTACGACCCGCCGAACATGACCTATCCGTTTGGTGCCTATGTTTGCGTCATGGATATTGATGCGGATACCGGAGAGACGGATGTAAGGCAGTTTTATGCGCTTGATGATTGCGGTACCCGCATCAATCCGATGATCATTGAAGGCCAGGTCCATGGTGGAGCCACAGAAGGCTATGCAATCGCGATGGGTCAGGAAATGGCCTATGACGAGCTTGGCAATGTGAAGAACTCCACCTTGATGGACTTCTTTCTACCGACCGCCTGGGAAACGCCGCATTACGAAACCGATCACACGACAACGCCTTCGCCGCACCATCCGATCGGCGCAAAGGGTGTGGGCGAAAGCCCGAATGTCGGTTCGGTGCCAGCATTCTCAAACGCGGTACATGATGCGTTTCGTTCCTTCGGATTGACACAAACGCATATGCCGCATGATCACTGGCGCATCTGGCAGGTTGCCCGCGATCTCGGATTGCATAAATAATAGCCTGTTCCCCACAGGAAGGGCCATGTAGCAGATAATGCCGCATGGCCCCGGAGTATTGATATGACCTGGAAAGAGCTGCAATCGAAACTGCTGGAAGGTGGTTATGTTGCCAGTGACGAGCTGGCAATGGCGCTGCACCTTGCGGTGGCACTGGGCAAACCGCTCCTGCTTGAAGGGGCAGCCGGAGTGGGCAAGACGGAACTTGCAAAGTCCCTGTCGGCTCTTCAGGACACAAAGCTGATTCGGTTGCAATGCTATGAGGGGCTTGATGCTTCCTCTTCGATCTATGAGTGGAACTATCAGCGTCAGCTTCTTGCCATACGGGCGAAAGGCGAAAACGCTGATGACGATATTGAAGAACAGATTTTCTCCGAGAAATTTCTGTTACAGCGGCCATTGCTGCAGGCGATCCGTCAGGAAAAACCGCCGGTATTGCTGATCGATGAAGTCGACAGGGCTGACGAGGAATTTGAAGCCTATCTACTCGAACTACTTTCTGATTTTCAGGTCACGATTCCTGAACTCGGCACCGTAAAGGCCACCTCACATCCATATGTAATTCTGACTGCAAACGGTACGCGCGATCTGTCGGATGCACTGCGCAGGCGGTGCCTTTATGCCTATGTCGATTATCCTGATCGGCGCACTGAACTGACAATTCTGGAGAAGCGCCATCCGGGGCTCAATGCCCGGCTTGCCGAACAGATTGTTGGCGTTGTTCAGGCACTCCGGAAGGAGGAATTGGAGAAGAAACCCGGCATCGCAGAAATGCTTGACTGGGCTGCCGCACTTTCCGGCCTTGGAATCAATGATCTGGCGGCCGATCCTGAACAGGTTCAGGCAAGCCTGGTATGCCTTTTGAAGACACAGGCGGACATAACCAGCATTCCAATGGAAGTGCAGCAACGCCTGGTCGGAAAGGCGGCGTGATGCAGCCGACCCGGTTTCCACTCCGCGATTCCATAGCTGGACGCATGTCCGGATTTATTGCCCATTTACGTCAGAATGGCGTGGTTGCCGGCCCTCCGGAAACAGGGCTGGCGCTGGAAGCGCTAGGGCAAGTGAACACAGTTAATTCACAGGAAGTTCGCATGGCGCTCAAGGCGGTGTGTGCCTCCGATTTTGATCAGCGCAGCCGGTTTGATGAGTTATTTGACGCTTACTGGCTGAACAAGGGGCTGGTTCGTCAACGTTATCAATCGCTGGAAGAAAAACTTCGCCCACAACCTTTGCACACCTCTCATCTGGCGGCACAAGAGGGTGTCTCGGACGGGAGCGGCAAGGCAGATACTCCCGAGGATAATGAAG
>JBPCWJ010000132.1:0-3820 GCA_051009635.1 Rhizobiaceae bacterium | reverse complement strand
ATCCTTCGCAAGGGCTCCGTGCAAATCTGGAAATCGATGAACTTGCGAGATTCGAATTTGCCGCTTGCCACACATCAGAGGCAGTAAAGCGCGTTATATTCGGAGCGCGGCCTGGCATGAGCGAGTTCGAAGCAGCCTCACTACTACAGCCGATCGGCCTGCCGCTTTCTTGTCATACAATGATGTCCAGCGGCGAACGTGCCTGGCATGGATTGCTGAGCCCCACATCCCGGACTCTGGAGCAAGGTGACGCAGTCACAACTGCCTATGGCGTGCAGGGGGCGCTCAATTGCCGGGCAGGCTGGCTCGTAAGCGATGCTGGCGATTTACTGAAACCGATCCAGGATTATATCGATGTTCTGGTTGCTCCATATTTCGAGGCAGTGGCATACTGGCTTGAAACCGTCGGTATCGGGGTCGAGGGTGGCGAATTATACGAAGGAATCTCAATGAGGATTGGGGATCCGTTTTTTGGTGTCGGATTGAATCCTGGCCATTTGATCCATCTGGATGAATGGATGAATTCGCCAATTTACAAGAACTCAAAACATGTCTTGCGCTCAGGCATGGCCTTGCAGGTCGATGTCATACCCGCGACCGGCGGACCATATTTTACGACTAATATGGAGGACGGGATCATTTTGCTGGACGAAAGGGGCAGGGCAGAAATAGGAGAGAAATACCCTGATATTACGAAACGCTTTGCGGCTAGACGAGCATTCATGGCCGAAGAGCTTGGTATCCATCTGAAGCCGGAAGTGCTTCCGATGTCCAATCTGGCATCTTTTCTACCGCCATTCTGGCTTGAACCGGGCAAAGCGATGGTTCTGGAGTGAGTCCTGACACTAATTAACCATCGATATTAAGGTTAACAATCAGTAAACGTTGCAGCCGCATGGGAGCAGGGGCAATATGAAGCCGCAAACAGGCGGAGTCTCATGCGGTATATACTTCTATTGTGGTTTGCGCCTTTGGCGTTTTTCTGGGGCTGGTATGGCCTCAGCGCCTATGACATCAACATGGGCATGGTGTTCTTTTCGCGCGATTTGCACGATGCGGTATTCGCAGTTTACGGAAATACCCTCGGTGTTTCGCCGGACAAGATTCCACCAATGATCGCAGGAGCAAGTATTGTAGATTCAGCGATACTTGGTGCAATTGCCGCGTTTCGCTGGCGTGCATCCTGGTTCCCGCAGGCGAGGGCGTGGGTAGAGAGTAAATATGCCTACTACTTCGGCTCCGAGCAGGTGTCGGAACAGGATTTCCGTGAAGACGAATTCGAGACCGGTTTTGCTCCCGAGCTAACCGTTTCCAAGGTCCGGCCTCAATCTACAGCTTTGCCAGCCGGTCCAGTGCTCCCTGCAGAATAAAACTAGCCGCTGCGGCATCGATTCGTTCTGCACGTTTCTTTCGGGACAAGTCCGCTTCGATCATTGCCCGTTCTGCCGCCACCGTCGATAATCGTTCATCCCAGAAGACGACGGGTAGATCGAGCCTGCCTTCAAGGTTACGAGCAAAAGCGCGGCTGGCTTGCGCACGCGGGCCTTCGCTTCCATCCATATTGAGCGGAAGGCCGATTACCAGCGCCATGACATTATGCTCGGCAACCAGCTCCGCCAGTTCCGCTACATCAACCGAAAACTTCTTCTTCCGGATTGTCTTGAGGGGACCAGCAACCGAAAGCCTGCCATCGCTGATCGAAATACCGATCGTCTTGGTGCCGAGATCAAGCCCGAAAAGCCGCATTCCCGGCTGGTGTAAACTCTTCAGGGTTTCCAAGTCTGTAACCAGGGTCATAAATGAAATCGCTAATTGAACAAATGCAGGTCATGCCTCTAATATCGCCGGTAGCATCAAATTGATAGGCGTGGCCCTATACTCTCGGAGGACAGCATGAAAATTACCTGGTTTGGACATTCCGCTTTTCGTATCGATCATGAATCAAATGTGATTTTGATCGATCCATTTTTGAGCGGAAACCCATCCTTTGATGGCGAGGTAATGGAGGCCGCTTCAGGTGCGACCCATGTCTTGCTGACCCATGGCCATGACGATCATTTGGGTGATTCTGTCGAAATCCTCAGGGAAACCGATGCGATGCTGGTCGCCAATTTCGAGATATGCATGTATCTGGCCGCGTTGGGCGACAACGCCGACAAGATTAATCCGGGAAACAATGGCGGTACGGTCGATTGCGGCGGCTTTACAACAACATTCGTCAAGGCGGAACACTCCTCCGCATCGCAATTGGATGAAGGTAGAAATGTTTACCTCGGAAACGCCTCAGGCCTCGTTCTGCACTTTCCGGGCAAGCCGACATTCTATCACATGGGAGACACCGACATATTTGGCGATATGACCCTTATAAATGAACTGCACCAGCCAAGGATTGCATGTGTACCGATTGGAGATCGGTTCACCATGGGCGGAGCCGTTGCTGCATTAGTATGTAGACGTTATTTCAATTTCGATACGATCCTACCCTGCCATTTTGGATCCTTCCCGATCATTGATCAGACGGCAGACACATTTGTCGAGGCGCTTGGAGAACAGTCAGATCGGGTAAAATTGCTTGATCCTTCGGGGTCATTCGAAGTGTGATCGGAAGCAGGACAAGATTTTCCGTATAAATTTCATCCCAACGTGGTTGTGGCGTTGAATCTATTGCCATAGCCGTTTATAGCGGTTCATCCCGAATTTCGATCAGGTAGTCCCGCAAATGTCAGTCGATCTAAAAACGGTCAAACGTGTAGCCCATCTCGCTCGAATTGCGCTTGATGATGAACACGCCGAGCGCATGAAAGGCGAACTCAACGTAATATTGGGTTTCGTCGAACAGTTGAATGAAGTCGATATCGAGGGCGTCGAACCGATGACGTCTGTTATCGAAACAAAAATGAAAAAACGCCATGACGTCGTAACCGAGTCAGGCAATGCAGAGGCGATTACCTCCAATGCACCCATGAGCGAAGATGGTTTCTTCATGGTTCCAAAGGTGGTGGAATAGGCACTTCGTCATGCTTGCCATCAAACTCGAAACTCCATTACAGCCGGATGTGCGCAACATGATAGCGGCACTAAACGCCTATCTACGCCCGCTCTCGCCGCCGGAATTTCAGTTTCAGATGACAGCAGACGAAATGGCTGAGCCACAAACTTCTTTGTTTATAGCCCGTAATGATACCGGGCAGGCTGTCGCCATGGGTGCCTTGAAGATTCATGACAACAGCCTGGCTGAAGTAAAGCGTATGTTCGTAGATCCCGAATTACGCGCTACCGGCGCAGGGTACGAAATTCTGAAAGCTGTCGAGGCACTTGCCCGGGAAAAGGGGATGAAAATCCTCAAGCTTGAAACAGGCAATACGCCTGGATTTGAATCTGCCTGGCAGGTTTATGAGCGAAATGGATTTAGCCAATGCCCGGCATTCCTGGATTATCCGGAATCAAACTGGTCAAGATTTTACGAAAAGAAGTTGAATTAAATGTCCGATCTCACCCAACTCACAATCGCTCAAGCGCGTGAAAAACTTGATGCAAGGGAGATAAGTGCAGTCGAATTAACCGACGCTTATCTGTCCGCAATTGACGCCGCCAATGAGAAACTAAATGCCTATATCACCGTCACGGGAGATCAGGCCCGCGAAATGGCCAAGGCCAGCGATGCCAGGCTTGAAAAGGGCGAAGCTGGCCCCCTGGAAGGTATTCCGCTTGGAATCAAGGACCTGTTTGCGACGCGCGGCGTTCATACCCAGGCGTGCTCTCATATTCTGGATGAATTCAAGCCGCCTTATGAATCCACCGTTACAGCCAATCTCTGGGC
>JBPCWJ010000131.1:0-8493 GCA_051009635.1 Rhizobiaceae bacterium | reverse complement strand
CCATTTACCAGAGGCTATGAATTTGCCTCATTCCCTTCAGGTCACGCTACGACAGCCGGTGCAGCAGCAATTGCGCTGGCGCTTCTGTTCCCAAGATTACGATCACTGTTTGTAGTCGCAGGAATTTGGGTGGCAATCTCAAGACCGGCATTGGGAGTTCATTTCCCGTCTGATGTACTTGCCGGATTTTGTTTCGGCGCCGCTTTCACATACTGTTACGCGCGAAGCTTTGCCCGGAAACGGCTTTTATTTGCATTCACTAAAAACGGACAAGTTGTGCCTCGATATCGCAAGCAAACCAATCCGTCCCCAAATCTTGGAGACACAATTCCGGCACTGCCACATGAAGGAAAATCATGAGCATTGTGATTTTCGATTCCGGATTTGGTGGATTGACCGTATTGCGTGAGGCGAGGGTGTTGATGCCTCTTCAGCGCTACATATATGTCATTGATAATGGCGGATTTCCCTATGGCGACTGGGAAGAAAATGAGCTGCTTGAACGGATGCTGGGCCTGTTCGCCAGGATCATTGAAAGACTGCATCCCGAACAAATTGTCATCGCCTGCAACACTGCCTCCACCCTGGCAATCGAAGCTCTCCGTAACGAGTTTCCTGATCAGATGTTTGTTGGAACCGTGCCTGCGATCAAACCCGCGGCGGAACGCACCCGCTCCGGTCTCGTATCAGTTCTGGCCACCCCTGGAACCGTCAAACGCCAATATACCCGTGACCTGATACGGGAATATGCCTCCAAATGCCATGTCCGCCTTGTAGGCTCCAAGGAGCTTGCGGGATTGGCTGAAGATTACCTTCGCGGCGGTTATGTCGATGAGGCACGCGTCGCCGAAGAAATTGCACCTTGCTTTGTCGAAAAAGAGGGCAGCCGCACCGATATCGTGGTTCTGGCCTGCACCCACTATCCGTTTCTTGTAAACCGGATGAGAAAAATGGCACCCTGGCCGGTGGACTGGATAGACACCTCCGAGGCAATCGCCCGCCGCGCAGTGAGCCTTCTGCATCAGGACGCGACAATGGTCCGTGATGAAAAACCAGATATTGCAATCCTGACTGCCGGGGAGCCCGATTTTTCTACTTCCAGGCTCTTAACCGGATTTGGGTTGAAATCAGGTGCTTCGGGCGATTTTTCGTTTCAAATGTGAGTTTTTGTCAATCTGAAGTTGTAAATATAACACTTTCGTCACGATTCCATGCATAATTCGGCACAATCCCGGCAAATTGACGTGTTCTACGTGGATTCTACAATTGACAGTTGTATCCGTGAAGTAACAATTTGTTATATGTCGTGAAGATTTGGATGATTCTATAGCCGCGCTTGTAGCGAAGCTTGCATATAGATAAGTCGAGTTTCGTTTGTAGAGTTGCGTTGTTCAACCAAAGGATTTTGTTGTGAGTAAAGATACCTATGAAAAATGGTTGGCAGAACATGAAGGCCTGATCGATGATGATGACAAGCCGTCAGACGATTTGGTGACCCCTGAAAAATATGTAGAATCAATGTCACTCCATTCGAACAGCCCCGTCGATCAGGGCCAACCACTGTCGGATGCGCAGGTGAAATCAATTTTCCATACCATTGTGGGTGTGATGTAGATAAAAATTGCATTTTCAATTGCTTGGGGCATTGCATGCGAATACCTGACGGTGGGTTTCAGCGCTTTCTTGCGCATTCAGAGACATTCGAAAAAAATTTCAAAATATTTATTGTCATGGCCATGGCGCTTCGTGGGCTGGAGGCCGAGATAGATTCCAACAGGCTCCGCCGTGGACATAGTCTTTGGTACAACAAGGTCATGCGATGGAAACAGGACCTATCAAAACGAAGTTCCGATGGAGAGTGTGATATAATAATGAGCGACCTTAAGCTCGCCGGGTCGCTCATATGGGCGTTGAACAAGGTGCAACCGATTAGTTCGGTACGCCCATTATCTGAAAGCCGGAAGAAATCCCTGGAAAAGAAGAGTGTTGAATGCACGGCGCAACATGCGGAAGACAGCCTGCTCCTGAGATATCACAATGAAGCGCCGGTTTTCAGCTTTGTATATAATGCCTTTTGTGCGGTTGAGGCGCGGCGACGGGAGCCGAAGCGGCTGGATTTTTCAAAACCGATCATTTCCCGGCATTTTACCCGCAATTTTTGTTTCATACTGCGTGAAAATTCGCCAGGTCCATTGGAGCTCTACATGATATTCAAGGCATTTGATTTGTACGGCATGGAATTGCCCGCTAATGCTTGACAATTAATATTGGCTGGCTTAGTGACAGCGCAATTCCGGGCGTAACAGCCCGGTTTTGTTTTTGACGTATCCCGTGTCCGGTAATGCAAAACGTGCGCAGACTGGACTGTCGGTTTCCCAATAGGGGAACAAAGGAGGGTGCGTTTCCTCCGCCTCTTGAATGATCAAAGGGCGGCAACCTGTTGAAAAGGAAATGCAATGAGCAAGCGTATCTCCGCGAAGTACAAGATCGACCGCCGTATGGGCGAAAATATCTGGGGGCGTCCTAAGTCTCCGGTTAACCGCCGTGAATTTGGCCCCGGCCAGCATGGTCAGCGCAGAAAGTCGAAACTCTCCGATTTCGGCATTCAGCTTCGCGCAAAACAGAAGTTGAAGGGTTACTACGGTAACATTTCAGAAAAACAGTTCCGCAAAATCTATGACGAAGCCAACAGGCAAAAGGGCGATACATCAGAAAACCTGATTGGTATCCTCGAAAGCCGGCTGGATGCAATCGTCTATCGGGCGAAATTTGTCGCAACGGTATTTGCCGCGCGCCAGTTCATCAATCACGGTCACATCAAGGTCAATGGCAAGAAGGTCAATATTCCTTCCTACCGTTGCAAGCCGGGTGATGTGATTGAGGTGCGCGATCGCTCAAAACAACTCGCATTTGTGCTCGAGGCCGTTCAACTGGCAGAACGCGATGTGCCGGACTATGTCGATTCAGATCATTCCAAGATGAAGGCAACTTATGTCCGCGTACCAAATTTTGGTGATGTGCCGTATGCGGTACAGATGGAGCCAAATCTGGTCGTCGAATTCTATTCGCGCTGATTTCAACCACAGCGATCACAATCAGCCCGGACCTTGTCCGGGCTTTTTTGTGCCTTGAATCCGAACAGCAATCTGGAAATTACACGCGTCGCAGGCTATGGCTGGCGTCATGGAATCTGCTGAAAAACAAATTCGCCCCAAACCGGCGGCTGAAGTAAAGGTCACGGGTCACTCTGGCGATCCAGATGAGGCGGCATTGCCACCCATTTTGCGGGATGCGCCGTCCACGGTGGAGTTCAAAAAGCTGCGCAAGCGTCTTCTCAGGCACGCCCGTCAAGCGATTGAGGATTTCGATATGGTGTCTCCGGGCGAGCGTTGGCTGGTGGCGCTATCCGGGGGTAAGGATTCATATGGACTACTTGCATTGCTGCTGGAGCTGCAATGGCGTGGCCTGTTACCGGTAGAATTGCTCGCATGCAATCTTGATCAGGGCCAGCCAGATTTTCCCAAACACATCTTGCCGGACTATCTGACCTCAATCGGTGTACCGCATCGAATTGAGTATCGAGACACCTATTCGGTCGTGACATCAAAACTTTCTGATCAGGCAACTTACTGCTCACTCTGTTCCAGGCTTCGCCGCGGCCATCTTTATCGCATAGCCCGAGAGGAGGGGTGCAGCGCCTTAATTCTTGGTCACCATAGGGAAGACATTCTTGAAACGTTTTTCATGAACCTGTTTCACGGCGGAAGACTGGCCTCCATGCCACCGAAGCTTATCAATGATGAAGGGGACGTATTGGTCATGCGCCCGCTTGCCTATTGCGCCGAGGCCGACTTGTCCAAATTTGCGCAGGCAATGTCCTTTCCCATCATTCCGTGTGATTTGTGTGGAAGCCAGGAAGGCTTGCAAAGAAACGCAATGAAGAAAATGCTGGAGGAATTCGAAAGAAAAATGCCAGGTCGCAAGGATACCATGATACGCGCACTGGGCAACGTCCGGCCAAGTCATTTGCTGGACCGGAATATCTTCGATTTTAGCATTCTTGAAAAGACAACAGACAGGTAACCAACACGCCGAACTTGCGCGACAAAGCGCGAGCATTTACCTGTTGAGCACAGATTCGAAAATCCAGGGAGCAGAACATGTCTGATTGGGGCAGACCATCCAATGCTTCGACGGCCCCGCGCCGCCGCGGACCGGGCTTGCTCACAATGGTAATTATCTTTGTGCTGGGCGCGGGATTGGGTTCGGCTGGTCTGTTGTTTCTGGAGCGCTCAAACCAGACACAGTTTGCAGACAGCATCCTTGGCAATGACAGCAGCGAAGTCGACGTACTTGTTCAGCAAAATGCAGAACTGAAACGCCAGCTTTCCCAGCTAAGCCAGAATAACGGTGAGGCAATCGATCTACAGGGAATTTTGGAGGAGCAGGAAACCATTATTGCGGGTTTGAGGGAAGAAGTACGGACATTGAAGGAAAGTCCGGTTGATACTTCCAGCCAAACACCTCCGAATGATGAAACCATAACCGAACTGAACAACAAGATTGGGCAGTTGGAGGCAAGTCTCACGCTTGCGGGTCAGGTAAATTCCGAGATGGAAGGCAAATTGTCAGAAGCTGACAAGACAGCCAGCGAATTGCAGGCGAGATTGAAACTGGCAGAGCAGTTGACAGATGATCTGCAATCTAGATTGGAGGCCGCCGAAGCCAGTACCCCGCCTGACGCTGAAAGTTCTTCAGCGATTGACACTGCCGACCCGGCTCCGGAAGGAAAACTGCTGCTTGCCGAACAAGTGAATTCCGATCTTGAGGACAGGCTGAAAGCTGCCGATGAGACAGCGGCAGAGGCTGAAAGCCGCTTAAAGCTTGCCGAAGACAGCCTTGATGAGGCTGAAAGGCAAAAGGCAGAGGCGGGTGAGAGACTCAACCTCGCCGAACAGGTCAATAATGAACTTCAGACACAATTGGACAGGGCTCTGAACGAGGATATTCCAACGTTGGAATCCGATTTGGCCGCGCGCGACAAGACGTTGGCCTCGTTGGACGAAGAAATTCAACGTTTGACAGTGCAGATAGACAAGCTTTCCAGCACCAATTTGGATGATGCCGGGAAGATCGAGGCGATTCGAAAGTCCACTTCTGGACAGATATCCTCCTTGAACGAGGAATTGGCGCTAACTCGGTTACTCGCAGAGGAAACAGAATCTGAAAATTCGAAACTTCGAAAGGATATGGCGCGGCTAAAAGCGGAAAATGCCGAACTCACCGCTTCGATCGATAATTCTGATAAATCGCCTGAAATAACTTCGCCTGCCAAGAAAACTCCGCAGGCAGAACGTGAGCCGCGCGATCCCCTACAGGTGGCAACTGCCATGCAGCAGGCCGCCGGATTGAGCAATCTTGAAATTGATCAACGTGACCGGATTGCCACCCGGTTGATCGAGGGCGATTGTGTAGGTGACACGCTGCGCGAAGAACTGGGACGGGTATCAGCAATCACCTTGCGCGATCTCATCCGGGCATTTGATTCCGATTGTTAGGAAAACTGATGAAACTATTGAAAAGATTCGCATTTGCGTTTTTGGTCTTGGCCGCAACGACCGTCCTGCCTCATGCTGCTGAATTTGAAAAGAACATCATGACGGGTGGCGCAACAGGGACTTACATAAAAATTGGACAAGATATTGCGAAGATTGGTGAACAATGCGGTCTGACGCTCAATGTTCTGCAAAGCGCAGGTAGTCTTGAGAATTTTGTCGGCGTTCGGAACAAGCGCAACACCCAATTCGGTATCGTACAGTCGGATGTACTTGAATATCTGAAGACTTATGAGGCCAATGATGCTGAAGTCCAGCAGGCTGTACGGGGCGTTCGGATCATGTTCCCGCTTTATAATGAAGAAGTGCATCTGCTTGCCAAAAAGGAAATTGCCTCAGCCCGCGATCTTGACGACAAGAAGGTTGCAGTCGGTATTCAGGACAGCGGCACTTTCCTGACCGCCTCTCTGGTGCTGGATCTGTTACGTGTAAATAACGCGGAACGGCAACCAATTGGCCCGGATGAGGCGCTTGAAAAATTGCAGGCCGGTGAAATTGACGCCTTCTTCTACGTATCAGGCGCACCCACTTCGCTATTCACAAAGGCCCAAATAGACCCGGAAAAGTTCCATCTGGTACCGTTGAAGGAATCCCCGCTTACCGCAACCTACACACCGGCGAAACTGGCACCAGCAACCTATCCCTGGCAGAAGGAAGAAGTTGAGCTGGTTGCCGTCAAGGCCGTACTCATGACATATGACTACAATGTCGCACGCAACAGATATCATCGGGAAAGTTGCAAGGCCGTATCGGATTTCTCAAACCTGATCCTGACCAGGCTCGATGAATTGAAGGCAAATGGCCACCCCAAGTGGAAGTCAGTAAATCTCGCCGAAGTGCCGCCAAATTGGCAGGTCGGGATCTGCGTTAAACAAGGCATGGCACTTGATTACCAGGTAGAATGCACGAGTGCGGCTCCTCAACCGCAAGCCGCAGATCAGGAATATCTGGACCTTCTCAAGAAGCGACTGAAAGACAATTAGACTACCGGGTCTTCGGCAAATCAGAATTTTGAACGAAGACCGAATTTGAATGTGGATTTAATCGCATATTCTACTATCTTTGTTCCATGAGGAAATTTCTGATCCTGACAATTGCCGCCCTGTTTCTTGCGGCTCCAGCCATACCAGCGGTCTCCGGACCATTGGATGATCTCAAAGGTGAAAAGCGCACGATTCTGCTTTTTTCGAAATCTCGAAGCGAAGCCTCGCTAGACCGTCAAATCAGCCTGTTTTCCAAGCAGCGTTTCGATCTCGATGATCGCGACACGGTTGTTTTGCATACAGTAAATGGCAACAGAACAATGGCGGTGTTCGGTTATGCGCGTGTATCGGATGGTACCGGGCGACAACTGACCCGGCTATACGAGCCGGAGAGAAACGGTTTGACGATCGTGTTGATTGACAAGGACGGAAAAGAAAAGGGCAGGTGGTTCGGCGTGACCGACCCACAGATAATTTTTGACCATATCGATTCCGTACCATCCGAAGAGCAGAAAATTGAAACCGGGACCGTGGGCGGATAGCTGCAAATTCCGCTACGACCTGATCTCAATAGGGCATGGTCTCCTCCGGATTAACCAGTAGCTCCGCATTGGCAATTTGGGCGCTTCTCACCTCGAATGCCTCCGATTCCACTTCCGGTACAGCATCGCGCTGGGTCAGGCGATACACGACAAAGGCAAGCGTGGCTGAGGCAAGAATGACGGCCGCATACATGAATGTCTTCGGTCCGAATACGGGCGTCAAACCGGTTACGATGGCTGGAACCACAAATGCCGCCGCCGACCAGGCCACCAGCATTGTTGAGGCCAATGGAACAAAGTCATCGGGATCAGCCCGATCATTGGCATGGGCATGGGCGACCGAGTAGATGGTTTCAGTGGCTCCGGACCAGATCGCAAAAATGATGGCGACAAGTACCAAGCCGGTCATTGGCGTGAGAGTCGCGGTGAAGGCCATAGTGGCAACAAGTACGCAGACTCCGGCAAGGACATACCGTCGATCGATTTGGTCCGAAATTGCACCCAACGGTAATTGCACGGCGAGCATGCCCAATTGCATCAGGAACATGAGCGTTGCCACCTGCGATTGGCCAAATCCGCTTTGCGTCGCATAGATTGGGGTAAATCCCTGTATGAGCATGGACAATCCGCCGGAAGCCAGAATACCAACCAGCCCGACCGGAGAAATCTTCCAGGTCGTGCGCAGATCGATTTCGGTTTTTTCGGGTGGCGGTGGAGTTGCCAGCCTTGTCAGGCCGATTGGCAAAATCCCGCAGGCATAAAACAGGATCGCCACAACCGGGGCATTGGCACCATTATCCGGTAGTGAGCCGAACAGGAATGAGCCGACTCCCATCCCAATCACGAACATCATGTAGAACACCGACATGGCCTTGCCGCGCCAGCTATTGTCACTGGAATAGTTGAGCCAGCTTTGAGTGACGATGAATATGCCGTTTGCGGCTACCCCATAGATGAATCGGGAAGCCAGCCACGCATAGGGAATGACGCCGAGTGCAATGAGACCGGTAGACAGAATAATCAGGGCTGCAAAACAGGCATACATGCGGGCATGGCCGACCCGGCGGATCAAGGGACCTGCCATCAGGCATCCCAATATTCCGCCAGCCGCAATCGCGGTTACTGCCGAACCCGCAATCCACTCCGGATAACCTTCGGACGAAAGCGTGAACGGAACATAGGCAAACATCACGCCACTGCCGATCGCGCTTAACGTCATGGACGTAAGAATCGAAGCAATCGACAATAGCGGATTGGGACGGAACGCCATGGCTGCAAACTCCGGTCGACCAAACTGTTACGGCATTCTCACTGCCGGTTAATAAGAAGAGTAATCGAGCCTCAATCTAAAAT
>JBPCWJ010000130.1:0-3693 GCA_051009635.1 Rhizobiaceae bacterium | reverse complement strand
GATTTACATTTACCACCACGCAACCGGCCCGCAAAATCCCCATCATCACCGGCGGATATTGCAGAATGTTCGGCATCATGATCGCAACACGATCGCCCTTTTGTATCCCCTTTGCCTGCAGCCACGCTACAACAATATCAGACAACTCTTTCACCTCACCATAGGTGAGTGATTTTCCCATGCAGCTATAGGCGGGCAGTGAGTTGAACTCGTCGCAGGATTTTTCGAGCAATGCATTGATCGAACTGTGCTCCAGGTCACCAATTTCATCTGGCACGCCTGGTGGATAGGATTTTATCCAGGGTTTGACCGGCTTAATGGATGCTGCCGCCGGTTTCTTTCTTGTGCTTGGTTTCTTTGTAGTCACGGAAGCTGTTTCCTCAAATTCGCTACACTTATACAGATTCAATTCTGAAATATTTTCAAACATCCCTGGCATTCTTGGCTAGACGATCAATAGCCTTTTCCATATTTGCAATAGCCACGCTTGTCTGATCCCTGAATTCCCTGATGCGTGCCAATTGTGCCCGCAGGATATCAAGCTCACTTGAAATCGTTTCATCCAGTGGCGCTTCACCAATACCATGTAACAACCAACCGGCACTTACTCCCAGCAAACCAGCCATTGTAACCAGGCGATTGGCACGGGGTTCTGACCGGTCATTTTCCCATGCGGCAAGCGTTTCCTTCTTCACACCCAGGGATCGTGCAAAGGCCGCCTCTGAAAAGTTTGCGGCTTCCCTGGCACGCCAGATGCGCCCTCCCAGAGTATCATTGTCTGTAAAATTTTCTTCAAACATAAAAGTTGAGCTGCCGCGAGGGCACCCTTTCGCAGAAACAAACAGTTTGTTTGGTTAGAGTTATCCAACCAAGCCGATCAGCTTTTTAATATATCACAACTGAGCGAATGCTCTTACCGGCATGCATGAGGTCAAATCCGGTATTTATTTCATCCAGGCTCAAAGTGTGGGTGATCATTGGATCGATTTCTATTTTCCCGTCCATATACCAATCAACAATCCTGGGAACGTCCGTACGTCCGCGAGCACCACCAAAGGCAGTTCCCTTCCAGACACGGCCCGTTACAAGCTGGAATGGTCTCGTGGCAATTTCGGCACCTGCCGGAGCAACGCCGATAATTATCGACTGCCCCCAGCCGCGATGCGCGCTTTCCAGCGCATTACGCATCACCGTCACATTGCCGGTGCAATCGAAGGTATAGTCGGCTCCGCCGATTGTGTCCGCGCCGCGCTTTGTCATGTCCACGAGATGTTGAACGATGTCTTCGCCAACTTCGTTGGAATTCACAAAATGCGTCATCCCGAAGCGCTCGCCCCATTCCTTCTTTTCATTGTTGATGTCGACACCAATAATCATGTCGGCACCGGCGAGCTTCAGTCCCTGAATGACATTCAGGCCGATCCCACCCAATCCGAATACAATCGCTGTTGCACCCTGCTCCACCTGCGCTGTGTTGATTACCGCACCGATACCGGTGGTTACCCCGCAACCAATGTAGCAAATCTTGTCAAAGGGTGCGTCAGAATTGACCTTGGCAAGCGCTATCTCGGGTAACACGGTATAATTCGAAAATGTCGAACAACCCATATAGTGCAGGATTGGCTTGCCATCGAGTGAGAACCGCGAGGTACCATCAGGCATCACGCCCTGGCCCTGCGTTGCCCTGATGGCAGTACAAAGATTGGTTTTTCGTGAAAGGCAGGACGGGCATTCGCGGCATTCGGGCGTATATAAAGGAATGACATGGTCACCCTTGGCCAACGTGCTTACACCCGGACCAACGTCCACAACAACACCTGCACCTTCATGGCCCAGAATTGCTGGAAACGCGCCCTCGGGATCTGCGCCGGAAAGCGTAAACTCGTCGGTGTGGCATATTCCGGTCGCCTTTATTTCAACCAGAACCTCCCCTTCCCTCGGACCTTCAAGATCGACTTCGCATATTTCGAGCGGTTTTCCAGCTTCGAACGCCACAGCCGCGCGTGTTTTCATGAAAGTACCTCCAGCAAATCAAAATTTCGGCTATGCTAGAGCGCTTCTTGTTTAAATGGAAGCAGTTTGATGCGTTGGATTTTTCGGGTCAGCGAGAAAAAACCGCAAGCGCGATATGAATATCGGGCGAGGATTTTGACGAAGCTGGCACGGAAAAGACACGCAAGCCGGAACAGTTCAACATGTTGAATACATTGGATTTTTGCAAATCGCCTGAGCTTGGCCCTTTGGCCTCTGAACAGCGTCGCGCAAAGCTAACGGTGCGGGCACCGCGTCACTTCACACTCCTTGTCAGAGACCAAAATTCCGGCGCTCAAACGATTCCATTTAAGCAAGAAACGCTCTAGCCCCGCTTTCGCATTCCTACAGCATCAGTGGTTGTCAGAACATTGCCGCCATAGCCCCAGGAACCACTGCGAATCTCATGTATTCGTACTGAAGTGTTGGCCCTCAGCGTCTCTCCTGCAACTTCGCCAAATGCACTTATAACCTTCTTTATGATGAGCATTTTCTCTTCATCAGTGAACACATCCTCAAGCACTTGAATGTCAATGGAAGGCAAGATGTCCTCCTGTTATTGGGTCAAGTAGATTACGCCAATCTACGACATCGATCAGAAAATTCCGAGATTATCTGAACAGCCAGCTTTCACTGGTGAAAAATCCATAATCGGTGGAATGGTGGACAAGCTCACTTCCGGCACCGTCACCGCCAGCACCATAGGCGAAGAACAGCGGCATGAGATGTTCATCAGTCGGATGATTTTCCCTGGCGAAGGGTGCCTGTTCTTTCCAATTCAACAACGCCTCTGTGTCGCCTGCCGAGAACATTTCAGAGATCCAGTCCGTGAATCTATCCACTTTCACAGGCAGATTTTCATCAGATAAATTCCGGCCGCGCATGATAGAAAACATCTCCCTTAGATTATGCGTGATGTGGCCCGAACCAATAATCAGAATGTTTTCAGCTCTGAGCTGAGCCAGAGCCGCGCCAAGCCTATAGTGATACCCGGCATCCCGCGCAGGATCGATTGAGAGTTGAACCACCGGAATTTCCGCTTTCGGAAACGCCAGTATCAAAGGTGTCCAAACACCATGATCGAAGCCTCTATTCTCGGCCAGACGCAAATCAATGCCCGCACCCTCAATCAAACTGACTACCCGCTCCGCCAATCGCGGATCGCCTGGCGCCGGATAGATAATCTCGGATAATTCCGGCGCAAACCCGCCAAAATCATAGGTCGTTTCAGGGCTTGGATCGCTGACCACGACTGCACCCTTTGTCTCGAAATGTGCCGAGCAGATAACGATTGCATCCGGAATACCGGTTATGGCGCTTAAGTCCTGCAGAAAATCTCGCGCAGCCGATTCCTTCAACACAATATCCGGCGCACCATGCGAAACAAAAATACTGGGAATAGTCATAGCTGATCCACCCTCTAAATCCTGATCAGATCCCTAGATGGTGCCGCTCTATCCAAATGTGAATGTGAGATTACTTGAACAGTGTGTTTATCAATCCACCAATTCCTTGTGACCGCCCAGAACAATTTTTTAAGTTTAAAATAAACAATGTGACTTCCTATATTTATATTATTATTTTCTAATTTATGTTATTCTAAATATCTACTTAAATATTGACTCCAAAACAAATAAAAGCGTTAATTAATTAAATTAATAT
>JBPCWJ010000129.1:0-4293 GCA_051009635.1 Rhizobiaceae bacterium | reverse complement strand
ACGCAATTGGTCACCAACGAGATTGATTGATACGATGGTGATCAACAGGGCAATTCCGGGGAAAAAACTGATCCAGTAGCGGCCTGACAGCATGTATTCGAAACCATTGGAGATCAGGACTCCAAGTGACGGCTCTGTCTGACGCAGACCAACGCCAAGAAAACTGAGTGTCGATTCAAGCGCAATCGCAGAGGCCGTCTGCACAGTACCACTCCCGATCAGCGGTGCCATGCAATTTGGCAAAATATGGCGAAACACAATCCGGGAATAAGATAACGACAGGCAGCGCGCTGCTTCTACATATTCCTTGGTACTTTCTACCAGCGCGGTCGCACGTACCGTGCGCGCATAATATGCCCATTGGGCGATTATCAGCGCGATGATGATCTTGTCGATACCGCGACCCAATATTGCCACCAGTACCAAGGCAATCAAAACTGCGGGAAATGACAGCTGCAGATCAACAGCGCGCATGATCAACGCATCAACACGCCCACCAACATAGGCGGCAATCAATCCAATCGTTGTTCCGACGATCAAGGCCAGAACCCCGGCTGCCAAGCCAACCGTCAACGAAATGCGAAGTCCATAAAGAATTGCCGAATACAGATCCCGGCCAGCACCATCGGAGCCGAGCCACATTGTATAGCCTTCATAGGCTTTGGAGCCCGGCGGAAGCTTGCCATCCAGCACGTCAACCTGGCCAAGATCGTATGGGTTTTGCGGCGTGATCCAGGGTGCGAGGATCGCAAGAAGAACAATGATTACCAGTACGATCAATGCAGTAACTGCTATCCAGCTCTCCGTAAATTCGGCCCAGAACCGCTGGAATGGCGTCTCGACCAGTAGATTGGTGGTTTCGTCGCTCATGCGCCCTGATCCCTTAAGCGGACGCGTGGATCCAGCACCGAATATAGAATATCGACGACCAGGTTAATCACGACAAAGAACACAACGATAATCATGAGATAGGCCACGACCACGGGACGATCGAGCTGCAGCAGGGAATCAATCAAGAGCTTACCCATGCCGGGCCAGGCGAAAATCGTCTCGGTTACCACTGAAAATGCCAGCAGGCCACCAAACTCAAGACCAAGCACCGTCACGATCGGAATTAGAATGTTTTTCATCAGATGAACACCAATTACCCGGCGCTCCGGTATACCCTTGGCCCTGGCATATTTTATGTAATCCTGGTGCATCGCCTCCCTTACACCCGCCCGAGTAAGCCGGATTACAAGACTGATATTGGTCAGTGCCAGATTGAGAGCGGGCATGAATAGGTGCCGGAGCCCATCGACAGTCCAGAGACTGGACTCAATTCCCAGAAATTCAGCCGTATCGCCACGCCCGGTAGAAGGAAGCCAGCCAAGCATGACGGCAAAGAGCATGATCATCATCAAGCCGACCCAGAAGGTAGGCAGCGAGAAGCCCAAAATCGATCCGGCCATGATTGCCCGTGATACCTTGCGATCAGGATAAAGGCCCGCATATAAACCAAGCGGAATTCCCAAAAAGATAGCCATCGAAAGTGAAACCAGCGCCAGTTCAATTGTGGCCGGCATATGCTGGAGGATCAGTTTCAGCGCAGGTTCGCCGTAAATGAAAGATCTGCCGAAGTCGCCCGAGGCCACGCCCTTGAGGAAATAGAAATATTGTTCAAGGATCGGTTTATCGAGACCAAGCGCACGAATTGTCCGTTCGATTTCGGCCTGGTCAGCATCAGGGCTGATCAGCATATCAACCGGGTTGCCGATCACGTTCACGCCGAAAAAGACGATGACCGACATCAGAAACACGACCAGAATAGCCTGCATCAACCGCCGAAGTATAAATGCGGTCATCGGGCTACCGTGAAAAACTGGATATTCTGGAGGACGTTACTGCGCCCTCCAAAACGAGCCTTCGATAGGTTCACTCTTTTTCAACACCAATTGCCAGCGTGAACTCATCGGTGCGAGGAATATATTTGAGACCCTTCTTCGTACCCCAGGTGTTTACCTGATAGTGGGTCGGGATAATTGCTACATCCTCGATTGCCATTTCGGTGGCCTTGGCAAGCAGTTCTGCGCGCTGCTCATCATCCACAGTGCTCAACGCATTTTCCAGAAGCACGTCAAACTCGGCATTTGAATAACGTCCACGATTGGAAGCACCCCAACCCTTGTCTGGTGTATGGGTAGCGATAAGCGACTTCAACGGCGAAGAGGCTTCACCTGATCCAGCACCCCAGCCAACAAGAATGAAGCTGAATTCCGGTGTCTTGTTTGGTCCACCTCGTGAGGCCCGGCCAAAATAAACCGAACGCGGCATCGTTTCGACCTGGGTCTTGATGCCGATCCGGGTCAACATCTGGCCTATGGCCTCAGCAATTTTGGCATCATTGATATAGCGGTCGTTCGGGCCATGGATAGTAAGTTCGAAACCGTCAGGATAACCGGCCTTTGCGAGTAATTCCTTTGCGCCTTCCGGATCGTAGGCGACAGGTTTCAGATTATCAGAGACACCGAAAAATCCATCCGGCAGTACCTGACCTGCCTCAATGGCAATGCCTTCCATTACGCGCTCCACGATCACCGGGCGGTTGATTGCCTTGGATATCGCCTGACGCACCTCAAGCTTGCGAAGAGGATTATCGATTTCTCCCCCGCCATTGGCTTTCACAAATGGCGAATCTGCACGATCATGATCAAGGTGCAAATAGATCACCCGGTTGGAAACACCCTGGCTTAAATCCACCTTGTCGTTTTCTTTCAAGGATGCAACATCGGTGGTCGGAACTGCCGCAATTACATCCACGTCACCTGCCAACAATGCCGCGACCCTTGCAGGGCCTGATTTGATTGGCTTGAAGGTTACCTTCGACCAGATCGGCTTTTCACCCCAGTAGTCGTCATTGCGTTCCACGACAATAGAGTCACCAGGCTTATAGCTGACAAACTTGAATGGCCCGGTTCCAACAGCTGCTTTCCCGCTGTTGTAATCTTCCGTTGAAGCCGGGCAGCCAACTTCATCGGAAACTATGGAAATCGTTGAAACATCATTCGCCATTAGCGGATATGGCGCTTCTGTCTTGAAGTGAACAGTATAGTCGTCGATCTTTTCGACTGATTTACCCTTGATGTAGGTAGCCAGCGAGGAGGGTGAATTGGGAACATTGGGCGCTCGTTCCCAGGTGCAGACAACATCATCGGCGGTGAAGGGTGCCCCGTCATGGAACTTTACGCCCTCACGCAGCTTGAACTCCCAGGTCAGATCATCGATCGGCTTCCAGGAAACAGCAAGACCCGGCTCAAGTTGCTGAAGCTCATTTTGCAGGATCAGGCGATCGAACATATGCCGTGCCATGGCATTATTCGGACCCAGATTGTGAAAATGCGGGTCAATGGCTGTCGGCTCTGAAGCCAGACCTATTGTCAATTCCTCGGCCATCGCCGGATATGCAAGCAGCGTTGCAGTGGCGAAAGCGCCTAAAAAGGTTCTCATCGTCATCATTGCGTTCCCTATTCTTAATAGTTGCAAGCCACACGTCTGATGCGTATGTGCCTTATGCGCTCTTCAATGCGCTGTTGGGAGTTTAGAGCGTTTCTTGTTTAAATGGAAACAGTTTGATGTGTTGGATTTTTCGGGTCAGCGAGAAAAAACCGCAAGCGCGATATAAATATCGGGCGAGGATTTTGACGAAGCTGGCACGGAAAAGACACGCAAGCGGGAACCGTCCAACATGTTGAATTCAATGCTATTCTCCAAATCGTCCGAGCTTGGCTCTTTGGCCTCTGAACAGCGTCGCGCAAAGCCAACGGTGCCGGCACCGCGTCGCTTCACGCTCCTTGTCAGAGATCAAAATTCCTGCGCTCAAACGATTCCATTTAAACAAGAAACGCTCTAGCACCAGATTTTAAGTTGAACAGCAGAATCGTCCAGGAACAAAAATCGGTTCAGATTTTGAACGTTGTATCCGGGTCCAGTGGAAAACTGGGTCGCGGTATCCGCTCGAGTGGAAATCGATCCAGCACCGGCGAAGTAAGACCTGCAGTATCAATTTCAAACACGCGATCAGATGGAAACCAGGGTATGAATCCTGCCCGGAAATGCCCGCGGGATTTTACCACCACCGTCTTTGCAGTGCCAATGTCGAGCCCGAACATCTCGAAGAAAACCGGATCGGCAGTTTGCGACCTGTCGGATAAAATCACGACGTTGATCCCGCCGATTTGAAGTAGCGCACATTTGCCAAGATGCAATCGCCGGCCTGCAAATAGCCCAAGCCTTCCCGTGACGTCTCCATCATGC
>JBPCWJ010000128.1:0-14314 GCA_051009635.1 Rhizobiaceae bacterium | reverse complement strand
CAATCAGATAGCCAAGTACGGAACCAAGCCCCAGCCGGGTTGCAATTGGAACTGCGACAATACCCGCAACCAGGAAAACGAACGCAAGGAGTAAAAAGTCGGTCATGCGTCAGGCCCCCTGGAGAATTGGCAGGTTATTGTGAGTTACGACTTCCATGTCATGCGATGCCGGAAAATCATAAACATCATCCCGGATAGCAGTAAGCAGCTTCACATAGCCCTCGGCATGCTTGGCGATATCGCTGTCTTCCTCCGCGGTTAGTGCAGAATAGAGAACATAGGGTGCTGGAAATGACATCTTGCAAAGCCTGGCAGTCTGCTCAAGCGGCACCAAAAACGTCCTAAGCGGATAGTGTTGGTAGCCCTTGTCTGTATAGGCCTCGTCTGATCCGCCCGCTGTAACTGCCAACATCATGATCTTTCCTTCCAGCCTGTCTCCATTTTGGCCATAAGCAAACCCATGTTGGAGAACCAGATCCTGCCACTCCTTCAGGATGCTCGGTGTCGAATACCAGAACAGCGGGAATTGAAACATAATCACATCATGATCAAGAAGCCGCTGCTGCTCCTTTTCGACGTCGATATCGTGGCGGGGATACTCGTGATACAGATCAACCAGCGTAATACCGTCGACGTTCCGGGCAGCATTTTCCATGGCCCTGTTTGCCCGGCTATGCCGCTGACCCGGATGCGCGTAATAGACTAAAAGCCTGGCCATTTAATTCTCCCGCTATGCCGAAAGCATGTGTGATGGTGATTGCATGGGCTGTGGAAACTAGTGCCATACCAATCTGATACAGAACTCTGTGAAATAGACGCAATCAAAAATAATTCAAATGTCGATTTGGCGGGATTATCAAAATCGGGTGGTGAACTAGTTGGCTTTCTCTCGCAGTGTGGAAAGTATTTTTTCCATTGCCTGCATAACATCACTTACATGATCCGCATCGAGTGCGGCAGAAATTGGCAGGCCGAACTTTCCTGCATTATTGTCAAAATATTTGCCGGAAGTTTCGGAAAATTCCGGATCAAGTGCAGCCCGGCACAGAATATTGGCACCGATATTCAAATCATTTCCGGCTATGCCAAAACCTTCCTTCACCATTTTGGACGCAAGAAGTGATCCGGGATTGACGGCCACGACTACCGGACCCTCAGGCAACTCTCTGGCAAGCTCCTGAGACCAGATGGTGATCGCAAGCTTGCTCTGGGAATATGCGTCCATATCATCCAGTTCCCTCTGGCCCGCCATCGCCGAGATGTTTACCGCGGCCTGTGCGGCTGAGGAAAGGTTCACGATGCGGCCATCCTTCGGCATGATCTCCAACAGAAGTCGCGCGAGAATATATGGAGCAAACGTGTTGACTACAAAGCGAATGTCCAACCCGTCAGCAGTCCTGGTATGCTGTGTTTTCAGGATACCGGCATTATTTATGAGGACATCCAGATGATCATGACGGCTTAGAATTTCCTTGGCCATCGACTCTACGGTAGGCAAGTCGAACAGGTCAGCTATAAACCGCTCTGTTTCGCCTCCAATCTCCTCTGCTGCAGCTTCCAGTTTTTCGAGGTTTCTCCCGTGCAACAATAGTTTGTGGCCTTGTGCTGCAAGCAATTTTGCAGTCAGAAGGCCTATTCCGTCTGTGGAACCGGTAATCAGTATGGTCTTTGGCAATTCACTCATCCTTGGCAGAGTAGATGTCCCAAGACAGTAACATCAAGCTTCATCACTTTGCTTCCTTACGATGTAATTCAGCACCAACGATTTCCTCGATGACGCGGGTACATATCCAGTTATCGCCATCAGGATATTTTGTACGCCCGGCATGGAATATCTGCATGGCAGATCCTGCAGTGTGCAGTGGAACCCCCAGTTCTTCACCAAGGTTCATGGATATGGTCAGATCTTTGTGCATGGTATTAATGTGGCTTCCGGTGCCCTCAAACTGCCGGTCAATGATCTTTTCCAGCGCATTGTTGACTACACCACAGCCCGCTGAGGATGTGGAAAATACATCCAGGATAACCTGGCCGGGAACTCCTGCCTTGGCAGCCAATGCTGCAGCCTCGAAAGTTGCAGAGAATTGCGCGCCAATCAGCGATTGCAGGCACGCTTTTACCGTTTGTCCATCTCCCGTACGCTCCCCGACCCTGTGAATATTGGCAGAAACTGCTTCCATCACCGGCTTGAATTTGTCGAGTACCTCATTTGGCGCTGCCGCCATCATGGTAAGCGTACCGCCTTGAGCGCCGGGGAACCCGCCTGATACCGGGCTGTCAATCAGATGAATTCCTGAACCCTGCATCGCCTGCCCGATTTCACGCGCTTCGCGGGGCTTGATCGTTGCAGTCAACAATACCGCACCGCCCTTTGCCATGTTTGAGATCAAACCGTCATCACCAAGAATCACCGCTTTTGCCTGATCGCCATTCATCACCATGACGAAAACAGCATCGGCATTTTTCCCGACATCGGCTACATTCGAGGCTGGTTTTCCGCCAAGCGCCTCAAAAGCAGCCTGGCGTTCCGGAGACAAATCAAGACCAGTGGTTTCGAAGCCGTTGGCAATCAGGTTTTTTGCAAGCCCTGAACCCATATCCCCCAAACCAATTACCCCTGCGCGCATGTCATTCTCCTCTCGCAGTAACAATTCAAGATTTTCGGGGTTTCAGATACCAACTAGTACCGGGCCGGTCCGGAAGACACCCCCGGCCCTCATCCTGCCGGATAACATAGGCAGTGAATTGAAATCCAGATTTGCATCAGTATCTGCCGGAAGCAACAAGCTTCTCGCAATATCCGTCGCAAAGCAATATAAGTAAGAATAGATTCGCATGACATCATGCAGATGTACTCCGATCGACTGGCTTGCAACAAAGGATGGATCACCGTGTCTGAATCCGAACAAATCGCTGAAATTCAAAACGCAATATCCGAGAAACGCGGTTGGTTTATCGCACTCGGTATTCTACTGCTTGTCATGGGCGTAATTTCCATTGCCTCGCCCTTGATGGCAACCATTGTAATAAAGATATTTGCCGGATGGATGATAATTATCGCCGGCATTTTTGAAGTGGTTCACGCCTTCTCCACACGGGATTGGGGCGGATTTTTCTGGAATCTGATTGTTGGACTGCTTTACGTATTTGTCGGCGGCTGGCTGGCATTTTTCCCGCTTACCGGAATCATCGCATTAACCGTTCTACTCGCTGTCATGTTCGTTGGTGAGGGCGTGATGAAACTGATAATGGCAACCGGAATGGATCGCGAAGATGGCAGACTCTGGATCGTTATCAGCGGAGTTGCAGCATTGATTGTCGGTATCATGCTGTTTCTGGGCCTGCCTTCAACCGCAACCTGGGCAATTGGCCTGCTGATAGGGATCAACTTCATATTTTCCGGCTGGGCATTTCTGGCAGTCAGCCTGTTTGCAAAGAAAGCAGACAGCTCCAGCGCATAGCGTGATAGATTGGTTCACAGAGGAGGCGCATCCGCGCCGACCTCTGTTGAGGTTAGATTGCTGGAGCAACCTGACAACTTATTCAGGTCGCAGCCGCCCCATTACGATGGCATTGACCCACTTCCCATCGATCAGCACATAGTCTCGCATCGTACCTTCGACCTCGAATCCATATTTTTTATAGGTTTCAATCGCGCGTTGGTTGTTTTCCCAAACCACCAGGCCCAGCCGATGGATACCCAGCCAGCGTTCCGCCAAATCAATCATTGCTTGGAAAAGTGCCCGTCCAACACCCTTGCCTTGATGGTCGGCCCGTACACAAATCATGTTGATTTCAGCCGCATGAGCGTGGCGGGGCAGGTCGGGATGGGTGATCAATTCTGAAAAGCCAACTACCTCATCGCTGTTTACTGCAACCAGCTTGTATTTTCCGGATTCCGGTTGAATTCGTGTTCGCGTTGTCTCAGGAGGCATATATTCCAACCGCATGGTTCCCTCGACAACATGCTGGCTGGTCAGAATTTCATGAACAGCGGGAGCATCTTTTTCCTCAACATTCCTGATTGAAATCGACATGATCCGATCTTCCCTTGTTGTAAACCGAATTCGCAATGCGGCTTTATCCATTGCGCATGGAGCATCGAATATACTTGCCTGACGCCGCTCTGGTTGTAACGCAATCAACCATAATAATTTTTGGTTGAGCAGGAAAGAGAAGGAGTCGGAAGGAAATTGCTGACGTAACGGCGCAAATTCTCTGCGTGCCGCTGGTCCAAGTGCAGTGCCTTGAACCAGATTCCATTGCCTATTTTCGTGATCAGGGTTTAACTGGACCTTCGCAGTTTCTTTCCCCAAACATCGCAGGGCAACCAATGCAAATCTTCTCGCTGATATTTCCGATATTCGCAATCATCGTGACCGGCTTCGCATTTGCCCAATTTAAGATACTACCGGAGGAAATTGCCGGAGCGCTTATCCAGTTTGTATTCTATGTCGGCATACCGGCAATGCTCTTCGTTGCCATTGCCCAGCAGGACACCGAACAATTGCTGAATTGGCCGTTTATCGCCACTTTCGGCGGCGCTGTTGCGATCGTTTTTCTTGCGATCATGATTGGCGCAAGAATGTTTGCCGGGGTTGATCTTGGTGCGGCAACCATGATCGCCATGATTTCAGTCGCCTCCAACACCGGCATTATCGGCCTGCCTCTTCTGCACAGCCTGTTCGGGCATAAGGCTGTGGTTCTGGCAGCCTTGGCCAATATTATCGTTGTTGCATTCTTATTGATTCAAATTGTGCTGCTGGAAGCATCGGCGGAGGAAGAAGGCAAAAAGGGACTGAAGCTAAGTCATCTTAAGAGCGCAGTCATGAACCCCGTCGTCCTTTCGACCTTGGTTGCGCTTGCCTATGCAATCTCACCACTTGGCGTGCCATCCATTGTCGTGAATTTCCTCGATACGCTGGGCGCGTCCGTTGCACCATGTGCGCTATTTGCCGTTGGCATGTCAATCAAACCGGCTTCCCTGATCAAAAGCGGCCCGGTAATTCTGTTTGCTTCCAGCATCAAGCTTTTCGGGCTTGCCCTGCTCGTACTGATAATCTGCCGGATTTTTGAGTTGAGCCCACTGGTTTCAGTCGTAGCCGTCATCTCTGCCGCCTTGCCAACCGCCAAGACCGAGTTTGTTTTTGCCAAGCAATATCACGAGGAAGAAGAAATTGTCGCCGAGACAGTCTCGTTCACAACAGCTCTATCCGTGATTACCCTCCTGATTTGGCTAATAGTCTTGTCACATATGTATTCTGGCTTGTTTTCTGCGTGACATGCAGTTGCCAACGTTTTGTTTGTGCCAGGAATTACACCGCAACTCAGAGTACCATTTTCGGCTGGTACACAAAAAAACGGCAGGAGTGATGTTTCACCCCTGCCGAAACCAGGTATCATTTTGACCGGTCACTTCGGATTGGGTCTACATTGCGAGACGGATCGGAGCGATCTTCTTGGCAATTTCCTCGAAGACTGCCGTCAGCTTGCCAGTGTCATCGACAAGGAATGCGTCTTCCGGACTGCTCGCGCATTTAAGGAAATTATCACTGTTTCCACTGCTCTTGATATTCTGGAGCTTGTCGACAGCTTTGACCGTGATGATCCTTATCCCGTCATCAATCTTGGCAGCCTGACAAATTTCCATCATCAGCTCATCAGAACGCACCGTATCCTTTCCCGTATGGTAGGGATAAGAAGGTGAGGCAGTCGTTTCACCATCCGTCATGACAATCATGATTTTCTTGACGTCGTTTGCAACCGGCTGAGCCTGGGTATAGGGCATGTCACTGTCCAGCAAGCGGCGACCCCAGATAAAACCACCCGGCAGGTAGGTTTCATCATTGACCTTCATTCGCGTCAGCTCTCTGCCAACATTGCCCAGATTACTGGTCAGCGGCATGATCTCCCGTCCACACTTGATATTAAGCAGGCCCGGTATTTTCTGATCGCCGTAATCGGATTGAACATTGTAGGGATAATTGCGTGAACCTACACAACCATACCATTTTTCACGACGTGTCTGGTCACGGCAGACCTGGTACGGATCACCATATTTATAGTCGCAGATATTCTTCTCGTAATATTCAGTAATCCCGTCACGCACCCGCTTTCTGGTTTCGGTCCGGCAGTTGGTCTTTGAAATTACATCACGCTTGTTATAGCAGACATTCTTTGTGGTGGAGGATTCATCCGGGACGTAAATCCATGGCTGATTGCGATTTCCAAGACCTACATTGACATATCTCGAAAACGGGACAATTCCCATCTTGATATCAGCTGACGCCTTGGCATCCAACAAGTCAACCAGTGTTTCAGTTGCTTCCTGTAAATCACTGATCTTCTTACCTTTCATGGAATAGGTATTATCAAGAACGAGCACAACTTCATACTTTTCGTCTGACTGCAGGGTTACATGTGCTTCAGCCGCTACATCCATATAGGGGCGACCAACAAAGGCACCGAATACGAGATCAATTGTGGCGCCGGCGGTAATTTCCACGTCCTCATCCGACACCTTGATGTCCTTAATTTCCGGCTGAAGATAATCATATTCACGAATGTTGGCGGTAAACATCTGTTGTGCAGCCTTTTTCGCCTTCTCGACATTGCCTGTACCTTCTTCGGCAGCGGCCAGGGCAGCGCTATCCGTAGCGATCTGCAAATCTGAATGCAGGCGGCTGATACGGGAATAATCGAGGCCCAGCGCAGCAGCACCAAACATCGGAATTACAGCCAGAGCGGCAGTGATCGTGAAATTTCCACGGCATGAGGAGATAAATTTTGCAAGCATGTTGGGGTCCTGATCGATCCTTGGGGGGATTTCACGCAAGACTCGAGGAAAAAAATTAAATTATCGCCATCAAGCACAGTAAATTTTTCACCAGAGATTTGAACAACCGACCGGGGGGGAGCATTACAAATTTGTTTACCATGCGATGTCAGCAGACCCCTTGCATCAAAGAGAATTGCGGATAACATTTTCTGATGGAAAATCTGATCCTCTACGACCATCGAGCTTCCATCTGTTCGCAAATGGCCCGCTTGGCGTTGGTGGAAAAAGAGCTTCAGTTTCAACGCCATCAAATCGATATCATGGAAACAAGCGAACAGTTTGAACCCTGGTATGTTGCGCTGAATCCCAAGGCAGTGGTACCGACAGTTGCAATCGGCGACGAGATTGTCACGGACACAATACACATTGTGAACCGCGCGCAGGAAATGCCAGGCCCTGATCTATCAGGAGACGATTCCACGCAAAAATGGTTGCTGGAAATCATGAAGCTTCATTATGGGGTGTTGCTCTACCGCAAAAGGCTTGATCCTGACGGCACTGCCCCTCAAGTCCTGGCTCGCGCGGAATTTCTCAAGAAACTTTCTAAAGAACGGCCCGACCTAAGGGAAGTCATCTCGGCGCGTCTGGAAGGCAACCGCCGCTTTCAGGCAATATTGGCTGACCCGCAGGCTGTGCAGCAACATGTGGGATCCGCGCGGGCTCTGATAGATGCAATGAATACTGCAGTCGAAAAGACGAGATATATCGCGGGAGAAAACTATTCACTGGCAGATTGCTTCGCTACGGCTGCTTTGGCCAGATTTACGATCCATCAGTTTCAGGGCTGGTGGTCTGGAACCGCCCTTCAGGAATATTATGAGCGCATGAAGGCGCGTCCAAGTTTTATTGCAGCAGAAATGGTCGAGACCGGCACCGAGCGGGATCTTTGATCATTCCCGCAAATGCACCCACATCATCGAATCGGAATAATCTGATCCGCCACCACAATGGCGCCGTATGCCAAATTAATGCGGAGCAAGTAATGAACCATAATCCAACAGAGCCAGCATGTCCTATTGAGTTTTGCCTTTGTTTCCGGAATAGCCTTTGCAATTTTACTCATTCTGGTTGCGCTGTGGTCAATCATCTTTCCGCAGCGAAGTATCTGGCCGCCCGCCCGGCGATCATTACTCATTGAAATAGGCATCTGGCCTGCAACCGTCATGATATTCTGGAGTGCGGCCAGTGTTGGCCTGGCTGACTGGAACAGCCTGGAATGGTCAACCTCGTTTCGTTGGGGAATTGGGCTGCCTATGATGCTGGTTGCAAACCTGCTGGTATCAGTTGGAATGTGGCAGTTGGGCCTTGCCAATACCAGCGGCATCCCGGTTGGATTGGTGACTACCGGCCTGTATCGCCTCTCACGCAATCCACAATATCTTGGAAATAGCATCGCTCTTGCCGGTTGGTTCATCCTGTCAGCATCAGTTCTGACTTTGCCAGCAGTATTACTGGGTGTTGTCATGTTTATGCTCGCCACTGAGGCAGAAGACCGATGGATGGCAATCAAATTTGGCGGTGATTTCTACCGGTGGAAGGATGTAACACCGCGTCTGCTTTTTCGTTGAACCAGTTCTCTGAACTGGTCTTTTAAATACAAAGCTACTGTCAATGGTCCAATTCATCCAAAAATATGTTAGGTAAAACGCTTAACCTGATGTTTCATTGCGGTGAAGCTGCTTTTCCAGCGGATTTGTTGAATTGCAACATCAGGACTAATCTGGTCACACTGGGATTGGAGCAAGTGGCAAGAATTGCTGACATAGCCAAGGCTGCAGGCGTTTCTACTGCCGTTGTATCGCGCGTCATTAATCAAGACAAAACACTTCGAATCTCGGAAGAAACCAGAACGCGCGTCCTAAAAACCATTGAGGAATTCGACTACACTCCCAATTCAGCTGCGAGCTCGCTCAGATCATCCAAATCAGGACTGATCGCATTGGTGGTGGACGATGTCACCAATCCAATTACCACTGAAATTCTGCGAGGTGCGCAAGACAGGGCTACCTCGTTTGGGCAGGCTATTTTGATTGGTGAGGTATCCGCTCTGGATGACAGGTTTTCCAGGATACAACGGTTTATTGGAGGCAATGGTGTTGACGGTTTGATTATCCACACCAGCAGTATTTCCGACCAAGTGGTGGAGCAAACTGCGAAGAAAGATTTTCCGACCGTCCTGTTGCAGGCGGAGAGCAAAGCAGAAGTAGTTTCGCTTTCTCTGCCTGACAGGGAGGCTACCGAACTTGCCACACGGCACCTACTGGAACTTGGTCATGTTCGAATAGCTTGCCTCGCCGCTGTTAGGGCGCGCGCGCATACTCAACGCAGAATTGACGGCTGGGCTTCTACGATGAAATCTGCAGGATTTGGTATTGATGAAGGCCTGCTCGAAATTTCAGACCAGAGTATCGATGACGGCCGAAGGATGACCAGGAAGCTTCTGTCTGCCCAACCTGCCATAACCGGTCTGGTTTGCTGTAACTTGGTATCGGCAATTGGAGCGCTCGAAGCTGCACTTCAAATGGATATCAAGGTCCCAGAAGACCTTTCCATCATATCCATTCATGACATCGAATTAGCCCGGCACCTGCGAGTTCCCTTGACGACGGTTAAAATGCCGCTTTTCGATCTGGGCGTGCACGCGATGGAGATTATTCAGGAAGAACCCGGAACATCTTCAGCCCATATGATAGTTCATGAACAACCTGAACTTATCCTGAGGTCCAGCACTCGCGCGCTCGCTTGAATCTATTCTTGCTGGCCCTCCCCTGCGGCAGATTGGCCACAGTCAGACCAGACCTGCAGATATCACGCACATTTCTTTTGGATGTGCGCTTCCATTGTGGTTTGATTGCCTCATTCAAGAACTAAGATTCATAAACACGCAATTGCGGCAAACTATTTTTTAGAATGGGTAGAAATTAGCGAGGAGACGCAGATATGGGTCTGATAACCGGTCCACTGGACGGCTATGACTATCTCACGTTTCTTTTTCTATTGCTTGCCATCATTGCGGGATTCTATGTTCTGATTCAGATCGGTGGTTTGCCCGGAAAGCTGGCAGAACGGCGAAACCATCCTCATGCTGAATCGGTAAAGATTGTCGGCTGGATAGGTCTCTTCACGGTCTTTCCATGGATACATGCATTAATATGGGCCTATCACGATTCCCTGACGATCGATGTGCGCAAGTTCCCAGGCACCAGCAATCATTTTCCTGATCCACCTGACAACGACAATACTGACCCGGAAACTGCTGCGCTAACTGACCAGTCGGCAGAACCCAAATCTGGTGAGAGCGCCAAATGACTGTCGCTCTTATCATCACCCTGCTGTATGCCGTCTGTGTCTGGCTGGTATTCTTCCAGTTCAGATGGCTGAAATTCAACATCATGTGGGGTGTCGTCACCTTCTGGATCGGCTTTCACCTGATGCTTGTTTTCCTGATCACCGTACGATTTTTCACACCTTATTCGATTGACGGCCATGTGATCCGGCAGACAATACAGATCGTTCCACGCTTGCCGGAGCCAACCATTTTGGTCGAAGCCGTTGCCGAACAAAACAAGCCCGTCAAGAAGGGCGACGTGCTCTACCGGTTTGATCGCACCATCTACGAGGCCAGGGTAAAGGAAAAAGAAGCAAAGGTTGTTGAAGCCCAACAAAATGTCCAAATCCTTGAGCAGGACATCGCCATAGCAACAGACGCAGTTGCTGCGGCAACTGCGGCCCAGACTTATGCTTCAGAACAGGTAAAACGATATTCAGACCTTGTGCCGCGCGGAGGAGCCAAGCAGGAAACGTTGGACAAATGGAATGAGCAGCTTGTCGCCGCTAACTCCCAACTGTCCGAAGCCGAGGCCAATCTGAAGAAAGCCCAGCTTGCTTTCGATGCCCAGATTGATGGGGTCAATGCCGAACTTGTTGAGGCTGAAGCCCAGCTTCAAATATCCCAATATTATCTTGATCAAACCACTTTAACGGCACCTGCTGATGGGATCATTATTTCCCAACAGGCACGCCCCGGACTGGTGGTGGGTGACCGCAGAATAGGTTCCATCGCAGCGCTCATCACCAATGAAAACCCCTATTTCCTCGCCACCTATTACCAGGAACATTTGAAACTGGTCGAACCCGGCCAACCGGCAGAAGTGGCGCTTGATCTTTTTCCGGGCCAGATTTTCAAGGGTAAGGTCGTCTCGATCTGGGATGGCACCGGCCAGGGCCAACTTGTACCAAGTGGAGATGTGCCTAAATTCCCAATTCCGAAATTGCAGGGCCGGTTTGCTGTTCAAATCTCGGTTGATGATCCCACGCTACCAAGGTTTCCCGCTGGCGCGCATGGCGCAGCCGCGATCTTTACCGGTCGTGCAGGTGCATTCGAAGTCATCAGACATATCAACATTCGATTATATACCTGGATGAACTTCCTGTTCCCACTGGACGTATAATCGTGGTTGCGCTTTCCAATATACAGATATTGTTACGAAGGATTGCAAGCTGTCTCGCTTTGCTATTGCTGACCGCCTGCATGGTCGGACCGGATTTTGAAAGACCGGACGCACCCATACTCGACAGCTGGAGCAAGGGCGCCAATCTGGAGATCGATTCACGAACAGGATTTACAACAAGAAGCGCGACCAGCGTACCCTGGTGGACCTTGTTCAATGATCCGGTTCTGAACGAATTGATTGCTGAGGCCTATGAGCAAAACCTTGGCCTCGATATCGCAGGTGCCAGGGTTGCACAGGCGCGCGCACAATTAGGCATAGCCACCGGTGAATTGTTCCCTCAAAAACAACAACTGGCTGGCCAGATCAAGAAAGAAAGTTTCTCCGAGAATAACCCGATCTGGCGTCCGATCAGGGAAGTCATTCCTTTCGACAATCACATCACGCGCAAACAGATTGGTTTCGATGCGGCCTGGGAGATTGACCTGTGGGGCAAAATCCGGCGCAACATTCAATCTGCCGACGCAAACCTCTTCGCGAATATTGCAAGCTATGATGATGCGCTTGTAACCGTGACAGGAGATGTCGCCGCTACCTATGTGGTCATTCGCCAGCTACAGCAACTCATCGCTATCACCCGCCAAAACGCTGCGCTACAAAAACAAAGCCTCGACATCGCCAAGTTGCGGCAGAGCGATGGCGTGGCGACCGAGCTCGATGTGGACGAAGCCGAAATTCTCTACAATGATACCTTGGCGAAAATTCCAGCCTATGAAGCCGACCTGTCGCAAGCCAAAAATGCATTGAGCCTGTTGCTCAGTGAGCCGCCCGGCCAGCTGGAAGGCAGACTGGGCGGTTCAAAAGCGCTTCCGCGCGCACCGGCAGAAGTCGCTATCGGGATTCCTGCTGACCTTATCCGCCGCCGACCCGATATCCGCAAGGCCGAGTACCTCGCTGCTGCACAATCGGCACAGATCGGCGTGGCAACGGCAGACTTCTATCCGGCTATTTCCATCACGGGCACAATTGGTTTCGAGGCAAGCGACTTTGGAGATTTATTCTCACCATCCAGCCTGGTAAAGGTCATCGCGCCCGGATTTACCTGGGAAATCCTGAATTATGGCCGTATCCTGAACAATGTGCGCGTTCAGGACGCCAAGTTTGAGCAACTAATGCTCAACTACAAGAACACGGTTCTGAACGCCTATGCAGAAACCGAGAATGCACTGGTCGCCTTCCTGAAATCCAAGCAATCTGCCCTTTATCTTTCCCGTTCCGTCAGGTCCGCCAAGCGTGCTGTAAAGATTGTATTGGACCAGTACAAGGATGGCACGGCAGACTATAACCGGGTTGTCGACATTCAACGCAACTTGCTTTTGGCACAGGAACAGCTTCTGGTAGTGCAGGCCGAAGTTCTTACCAATTTGATAGCGATCTACAAATCACTTGGCGGCGGGTGGATTCCCGACAATGTGGAAGGCTACATCTCTGCTGACGTCACCGACATTATGAGCGACCGCACCAATTGGGGTGATCTGCTTTAGAGCGTTTCTTGTTTAAATGGAATCGTTTGAGCGCCGGAATTTTGGTCTCTGACAAGGAGCGTAAAGCGACGCGGTGCCAGCACCGTTAGCTTTGCACGACGCTGTTCAGAGGTCAAAGGGCCAAGCTCAGGCGATTTGCAAAAAACCATTGTATTCAACATTTTGGATGGTTCCGGCTTGCGTGTATTTTCCGTGCCAGCTTCGTCAAAATCCTTGCCCGATATTCATATCGAGCTTGCGGTTTTTTCTCGCTGACCCGAAAAATCCAACGCATCAAACTGTTTCCATTTAAACAAGAACCGCTCTAGTGCCCCATACGATATGCCAGATCGGTCATGATCCAGAGCGTGCCGCCTATCATGATGACCATCAGCACAATCGCAAACAATAGCGAAACCTTGGCCCTAGGCCGATGGGACTTGAAACTGATATCAAGAAAAAACCTGAGATGAACAGCTATTTGAACAATCGCGGCCAACGCAATTACGGAAATTGTCGCAGCAGGTGAAAACCAATTGAAGCCGACAGCCGCAAACGGGATGGCTGAAAGCACAACAGCTAGGCCAAAGCCTATAAAATGCGCATTATCTGCCACTGATGATTGAGCTTTGCCGTTCATGCCATGATCCACGGAAGATAGATGGTTGAATAAACCCCGATCCAGACAATATCGAGGAAATGCCAAAAATAGGTAAGCCGCGCCATGCGCGACAAGATGCGTTCGCTGACGCCCTCACGTCCAAGCTGAAGGACCAGCGTAACACCCCAGATAATTCCGGCAGTTACGTGCACGCCATGCATCCCGACCAGTGTAAAAAATGCCGACAGAAACCCGCTATTGGACGGCCCGTTTCCTGCCAGAACCAATCCACCAAGTTCTCTGAGTTCAAGGATGATAAAACCGGCCCCAAGAATACAACTGGCAATCAGCCAAATCACCATACCTCGAACATTATACGTTTGTGCATGCCGTAACGCGATTGCGATCGTCAGGGTGCTGATCAGTAGTAATACGGTCTGCATCGACAGATTGGTCAGATCGAAAATTTCGGTGCCCGTCGGGCCATCTGCAATATTGTTTGCCATGATGGCATAGGTCGCAAACAGCAGACCAAACAACACGGCGTCACTCATCAGGAAAAGCCAGAATCCGAGCTGTACCTCATCTTCTTTCTGGTCTTCAGCGGCAGAACTATTGGCAGCAATGGAATTCATGCCGATCCACCTCCTGTCGAACCACCCTGCCCGCCTGCATGGTCTGCCAAAGCAACTTCATTTGCCGGGATCAGGATTTCGCTGTCCATCACGAAAGATCGAGCTGCAAGACCGGCGATAATGGCGATGCCGCAAACAATCGCCAGCCACCAAATTTGCCATACCATTGCAAACCCAAACGCAAAGGCAGTCGCGCCAAGATAAACACCCAGCATGGAGTTCTCGGGAACAGCAACAGGCGCATACTCGCTTTCATCAGCTTTGCG
>JBPCWJ010000127.1:0-8657 GCA_051009635.1 Rhizobiaceae bacterium | reverse complement strand
AGAAAACGCTGCCCGCATAGGGCAACGTTATTATCATCTCCGGGCAGGTTGAGGTTCGAACCTAGGGTCAGGACCCTAGTTCAGTTTGGATTTTACTTCCGCAATGGATTTTTTCACCAGCTTGTCTGCGGCAGCACCAGACATTTTCGATCCGATGATGTCTTCGGCGGCAGCAACCGCTATATCAACTGCGGATGCCCTAACATCAGCAATAGCCTGAGCTTCGGCCTGGGAGATCTTTTGCTCTGCCATGGCAGTTCGACGCTGGACAAACTCCCTGGTCTTCTCAGTCGCCTCTTTCGCCAGAAGCTCGGCTTCATGCCTGGCAGCGGAAACTACTTCCTCTGCCTCGGCTTCGGCCTGTTTCCGCTTTAGCTGATACTCCGCCAGCAATTCCTGCGCCTCTTCGCGCAATCTGCGGGCTTCCTCCAGCTCATCACGAATCTTGTCAGCACGGCCATCAAGTGATTTTGACACCTGGCCGGGTACTTTCAGGTAGACAATCAGCGCAAGGAAAATAATCAGTGCGACGGTAGCCCAAAAGGATGCGTCCAATTCCATTGTCTGTTCCTACTTTGCCTTGCCTGAAACTGCCTTGGCCAGTTCAGCCTTGGTCACAGTACCGCCGATCAGTTCCTTGACAATTGCCTCAGCAGTTCCTGATGCAATTTCATCAATTCCGGACAATGCTTCCTCCTTGATTTTCAGGATCTGTGCTTCGGCAGCAGCCATCTTCTCGTTCAGCTCGCTTTCCACCTTGTCACGTTCTGCATCGGTTTCGGCCTTGGCCTGATCACGTGCTTCCTGAGCAATGGCATGGGCGCGTTTACGAGCTTCTGCAAGTTCATGTTCATAGGCCGCGTGAGCCGCGTCGGATTCGTCGCTGAGGCGTTGAGCTTCATCGAGATCCTGTGAAATCCGATCCCGGCGCATTTCAAGAATTCCGCCGATGCGCGGCAAGGCAACGCGCTTCATAATCAAATAGAAAATGCCGAATGTTATCGCCAGCCAGACCAGCTGCGAAGCGAAGAGGCTTGGATCAAAAGGAGGGAAGGTTTTTTCATGGGTCTGCCCTGCCTCACCATGCGCACCTGCGGTTTCTGTATGCGCATCACCTTGGGCACCTTCTGCAGAACTTGCAGCAAAGGCGGTGCCCGTTATCTTAAACATTGCGTTCATTATCTACCTTTCGGTGGCAACTTGCAGCAGGCTCGCAAGGCTTGCCCTGCGAACCGGCATTCAGTTACACCGCAAACAAGAGCAGCAGTGCGATCAGTAGTGCGAAAATTCCAAGAGCTTCTGTCACGGCAAAGCCGAAGATCAAGCGGCCAAACTGTGCGTCAGCAGCTGAAGGATTGCGAAGTGCACCCTGCAGGAACTGACCGAACAGGTTACCAACACCGATGCCTGCTGCGCCGGTTCCGATAGCGGCCAGACCGGCCCCAATGAGTTTTGCTGCATCTGCTTCCATTGTAATTCTCCTTATGGATATTCTGATTTGTTTCGTTGTGTTTCTGGTTGTGTTGTTCTGGCGGAAACCCGCCTAATCCTTAGTGATCTGCAGGGTGTAGCGCATCGTTGATATACATGCATGTCAGCATGGCGAAGACATAGGCCTGCAGGAATGCGACAAGAAATTCCAGCGCCGTAAGCGCCACAGTCATTACCAGCGGCAGAATTGAGCCAAAAATTCCGACCGCACCGAATGAACTCAATGAGACCACAAATCCCGCAAAAACCTTCAGTGTGATGTGGCCTGCCAGCATATTGGCAAACAGGCGCACTGAGTGGCTGATTGGCCTGGCCAGGAAGGAAATTACCTCAATTGCCACTACCAAAGGCATCAATACGCCCGGCACCCCTGACGGTACGAACAGTTTCAGGAATTTGAGACCGTTATTCATGAAACCAACGACAAGCACGGTGCCGAAAACCAGCAGGGCAAGCGCTGCGGTTACGATCAAGTGGCTTGTTGTGGTGAAGAAGTATGGGAACATGCCAAAGAGGTTTGCGACCAGAATGAACATGAACAGCGAAAATACGAGCGGGAAAAACTTCATTCCGCTCACACCCGCTGCATCCCGTAGCATGGAGGCTATGAACTCGTAGGAAATCTCTGCGATCGACTGCGCGCGCGAGGGAACCAGACCCCGGCCTGAAGTTGACCAAATCAGGAAGCCTGATGCCACGACCACGGTACCCACCATGAACAGCGAGGAATTCGTAAATGACAGATCGACGCCGTTGAAATCCAGCGGAACCAGTTTTGAAATCTGGAATTGGTGAATAGGATCGTTGGCCACCAAATATTCCTTCTACCCGTTTAACTCCCGCAATGCCGGAGCTGCCTGTTTATATGTCAGATCCTGCCGGATCTACCCGTCCCCATTGGTGCGCCTGGATCGCCTGCCCGAATGGGGGTCTGAAATACTGCCTGCTGATCGCAGGACGTTTAACACTCCGGCGCAAAATCCAATCAAGAGCAGGATGATCATGCCCCAGGGCGCTATGCCCAGTAGTTGATCTATGCCCCAACCTAAAGCTGCGCCTACCAGAATTGCCGAAACGAACTCCGTCGACAGTCTGAGTGCCATGCCAAATCCGGCATTGTCGGGATTTTTCTTTTCGGCCTGTTTGCGGTTTTCTGTCTTGCCATCAAGTTTGGCATCCAGTTTACGCAGCCTTTCGGCCAATTCCTTATCCGACGACGCCGTTTGTCTAGTCACCTCTGCTTTTGATTTTCCGGATCCCGTATCCTTTTGGTTGCCGGTCACCGCAATGCTCCTGAATGGTCTGTCAGAGCAGCAACAAGCCGCCCCTGAAGATCGCGCGCAACATAGTTTCGCGGGCATGGGCTGTCAAGCAATCATGCCGTTGGCTACACATCTGTTATTGCGGTATTTTTCGTAATTTTCCCAGCATGCGACAATGCGTCTATATCCGCCAAATGCCCACAAGAGGGATCATCGTAAATTTACTCGGAAAATGAAGGGGTTGCGACCCTATCAGCTCCAGCCGCCGCCAAAGGTACGGTAGAAGATATGGAGTCCGATCCGGCCAACTTTTTTCATGCGCTTTGCCCATTTGGGGCGAACATAGGTCGCATGATAGTGCGTGGAAGACCCAACCTGCTTCAGCCAGATTCTTCCTTCTGTGGTTTCACGCGCAACATATTGTGCGACTTCCCAGCGCTCCGGGTCTCTCACCTTGTCCTTTATGCGATCGCAGGCAAAGGAGAACTGACAACGGTTGCGCCATTTCTTGTTCTGGTAAACAACGCCACAAACGCTGTTTGGATAGGTCGGATTTTTCACCCGGTTGAGAATTACCTGTGCGACTGCAGCCTGTCCACGAACCGGTTCACCGCGGGCCTCAAAATAAATTCCGGCGGTCAGGCAATGTTGTTCCTTGTTGCTGAACACAGAAAGGGGTAGCGGCTCGGCAGCCCACAAATGGTCGCCTTTTCCGAGTTTGGGAACCAGGTTAACTGGCCGCTCGCTTTCAAGAACAGCGGCAAAGGGAGAGCGGACTGATTCTTCTTCACCACCGTAAGCCAAGACGTGATCAGCCGATTCACGAACAAGGCTTGCGATAACGACGGGAAGATCGGCATCAACTTCAGGTTCTTCTTCCTCAAAATGAAAAAGGGAAGCTACTTCAATCGCTTCCCTGAATGGCCTGGGCTCAACAAAGGCCAGTTCATATTTCTCGCCAGTCTGCAATGGTGACAACATGCTCTGGCGCTGCAATACCGACCCTGCGGTAAAATTTTCCGGTGGACGAATCGTCGTGGATTGCACAACCCGGTCACCCTTGAGATTCCGGTTGATCCGCTGTGGAACCTTGTTCTTTTTGGGTCTGGTTCGGATCAGCGCGGGAACCGCTTCTGCGTCAATACCATTCAATGAACCGGTGATTATGGGATCAATGCCGTCTGGCGCGTCGATTTTCTCACCAGCAGCAATATCAGCGCGCGTTGAACCAAATCCAGCTACATGTGCCGCAATGGCTGTCTGACCAGGAGACTGGTTCATATTTGCCAGCCAACGCTGTGAAATGGGTGACGGCAGTAAGGAGGCGACGTCCTGATAGGCTATCAATGACGGATATGTAAAGAACACGGCCAAGGCCACAATGGCGGGGTAAATGTGTTTCTTCACATTCCCAAAAATGGAATAGCTATGTTTCTTCAATCGCCCCAGAACCATTTTGTTCTTCATTCTTGAAGTCAATGTTAAAAGCCGCAAAACCTTACTCCAGACACAATGCTCCGCTGCCCCTCCAGGGCCAAGGCGAACCATAATTGGTTAACCTTGATAGAGGGTTAAAGCTGTGTTTCGGCTTTGTTAATTTGCACGATTTCCCGCCGTGCCGAACCCGATGAACCTATTGCCCGTGAAATTGGGCAACAATCAGACGAAATCTTGGCAATGCCGGGGAATAGCAATTTTGTACGCAATTTTATGGGTGCTGAATCTAACGTTTGCGGGCTTTTGACGCGTAGGGATTTTCACCTTTTCGAAAATGCAGCCTTATTGGCGTAGCCCAAAGATCAAAGGATTCGCGTAGATCATTGACCATGTAGCGCGAATAGGACGCCGGTAACGCATCGGGACGGCTGCAGGAAGCGACAAAAGTTGGTGGCCGGCTCTTGATCTGGGTGATGTACTTGATCTTGATACGCCTGCCCGCGACCGCTGGCGGCGGATGATGATAGATGATCCCATCAAGCCAGCGGTTCAATTTTGCTGTGGGTATCCTTGAATTCCAGATTTCATGCACTTCCAGAACGGCCTGCATCAAGCGATTCGATCCTTCACCGGTCAGACCGGAGATTGGCACCACTTTCAGGCCCTTGATTTGCGGTAAAAGCCGCTCAGCCTTTTCGTGAAGATCATCAAGGACAGATTGCCGGTCCTCTACCATGTCCCATTTGTTGAGGACAATTACCGGGGCCCTGCCCTCACGAATCACCAGATCAGCAATCTGCAAATCCTGTTTCTCGAATGGCATGAGCGCATCAATGACAATGATAACAACTTCTGCATACTGGATTGCCCGCAAGCCATCAGCGACTGACAGCTTCTCAAGCTTTTCCTGTACCCGGGCTTTCTTTCGCATGCCTGCTGTATCGAAAAGCCTGATTGTGCGGTCCTTCCACCGCCAGTCGATTGAAATGGAATCGCGCGTAATACCTGCTTCCGGCCCGGTGAGCAGCCTCTCCTCACCGATTAACTGATTGATCAGGGTCGATTTGCCTGCATTGGGACGCCCGACAATCGCAATTTTTAAAGGGCGGGAAGGATCATATTCCACGGCTCCATCATCAATGTCACCATCCAGTATATCTGTCTGCTTTTTTTCCCTGGAAGAAGAACGCTTGCGGGAACGTTTGGAGGTCTTCCCGATCTCGTCTGCGGGAAGTGCAATATCCCCGCCCACCGCAAAGACAATTGCCTCATAGATATCGGCCATGCCAAGACCGTGCTCGGCAGAGATTGGTACAGGTTCTCCAAAGCCTATTCCAAAGGCATCATAATATCCCGGTTCTCCGGCTTTTCCCTCAACCTTGTTTGCCAACAAAATCACAGGCTTTTCGGATTTACGCAGCATGTTGGCAAATGCTGAGTCAGCAGGCGTCACGCCCGCCTTGGCATCGATCATGAATAAAATGACGTCTGCTTCAAGGATCGCCATATCGGTCTGTGCACGCATACGTGCTTCAAGGCTATCATCGGCAGCTTCTTCCAGACCGGCAGTATCGATCACCTGAAAATGTAGATCCCCAATAGAGCCATCTGCGGACCGGCGGTCTCTCGTGACACCCGGCGTGTCATCGACCAGGGCGAGGCGTTTGCCAACCAGCCGGTTGAACAGGGTCGATTTGCCCACATTTGGACGACCGACAATTGCCAGTTTCAGACTCATTGATTTGCAGCTCTCAAATATCCGGTGCCAGATTTCAGTTTAGTCCCGGCAAGAGCCCCTCAAAAATTGTTATGCGTAAAGGCCCAGAGCCAACTTTTTGCTCAGCCCGCGCCTGAAACCCCGTTGCCTGCCAGATATTCAAGGACAATATTTGCACGGTTCTTCACCGCTTCATTACTATCGGCATCGTCTGTTATTTGACGATACCAGTTGGCAGCTTCTTCAAGTGCTCCCGCTTTCAAGGCGGCCAGCCCCAATGCCTCACGTGCAATCGACCGGAAAGTTTGCCCACCAGCAGCAAGCGGCCCCAGCTTCGCCTTGACGCTTTCATAATCTTCGGTATCGACTGAAAGCAATCCTGCCCTCAAACTTGCAATCTCACGAAATGTCCCATCGAATGAATTGTCAGCGGCGATTGCCTCAAATTGTTCGATGGCGGCAGGCTTGTCACCTTTGGCAGCCATTTCACCGGCAATGCGCAATTTAGCCAGGGCTGGATACTGTCCCGAGCCGGACTGTCCCAACTGCTCAAGCTCGGCAATCGCTTCATCATTCTTGCCATCCTCTGCAAGCTGAGAGGCCTGGAGATAAAGATCACCGGAACTGGCAGCGCGGCTCTGCGTGTAATACTCCCAACCACGAAATCCGGCTGTAGCGGCGACGATAAGTACCGCAGTACCAATCACGAACTTTCCGTAGCGAGACCACATTGACTTGAGCTGATCGTGACGCAGCTCTTCGTCTACTTCGCGGATGAAACTGTCATCAGACATTATATCTGCTTTCAATCTTGCCTGTTGTTTATCGCAGGGTTTCCTGCACCAATCGGCGGGGTTTTACCTGTATGCATTCATTTAAGCAATCACCAGCGGAACACCAATCAACCATTCATGAATTTTCCAGAGAAATAACGCCCAAATAACCAGCCCCGAAACAATCGCGGCCAAATCATAAATAACAGGCCCTTTTTCCGGTATGGCTTCTATGCGACGGCTTATTGAAATTCTGTTCCAGACCGACCAGGCCAGAAGTGAGCCGAATAACAAGACCGAAGCAAGATCGCCGTTGACGAGCAGATGGGTGAAAGCCCAGATGATTACAGCCAACAACATCGGATGCTTTAGCATTGGTTTCAAGCGTCCGGACGGAAAGTTCCCAACCATAAAGGATATAAGCGCAATCGCCATCAACAGAAATGCTAAATGGCGGGCCCAAACTGGCGGAATATAGAGGATAGGAGCCTCCGGCTGATACCAGGCGAAACCAACAATAACAGTTGCCAGACTTGCCAGAGACAATACTGAGTAAATCCCCTGCCAGGCGTTTTTGCCCAAGCTGGCTATTTGCCTTTCCCGCCATTGAGGCGCGAGCATCCTGACTGAATGTACCGCCAGGAACAGGACGAGGCCCAGGATCAAGATTGCCAAATTCATTGCTGGATTTCCGAAATGTGACTACGCACCGTTAATTGCTCCTGCGCGGCATTAATGCAAGGATAATTGAATGCGGCAATTAAGCGACTGGCGAATATATATGCCAAAAGATCCGAATACAGTACGATCCATCCTGGAAAACCTGCGGGAATCCCTTGCCGAGGAATCTGAACTGGCAGACGAAGCTCTGCAAACCGTCGAGCTTGACCAGCAGGCCGTGGGCCGACTGTCGCGGATGGATGCGCTTCAGGCGCAGGCCATGGCGCAAGCCCAGGAACGCAAACGCAATGCCGATCTAGTACGCATCGACATGGCGCTACGCCGGCTTGAAGAGGGCGAATACGGCTATTGTGCCGAATGCGGAGAGGAAATCCCCGATGCCCGCCTCGAAATAGACCCGATGGCGGAACGTTGCATCAATTGCGCATAGTTGCGCACCTCAAGAGGTATTATTCTGCTGGGCGTCCCTGTTTTTCCATGAATTCGCGATCGATTTCTGGAAGCGGTTGATCGCTCAAAGTCGCCTCAAATGCCTTCAACCTCTTATAGATGGAAAGCAGCTCAACGATTGTAGGCCAGGAATTCACCAGATACTGGAAGGAATTCGACACCTGGTTGAAGGCCGTCAAAATCTGCTGCAGCAGCCCAAAGGTGATCTTCCCCGCAGCGATGGTCGGGACCAGGATAAAATAGGCAAAAATATTGTCGGCCTGCAGATAAAAAGCTCTCGTCAGATTGAAGTACATGTAGTGAAAATAAAGCCGGAAATAATTCTGCCGTACATAACCGAACAATTCGATGACTGTGGGTGGTTCTGCCCTTGCAGCATCATCCTCTCCGTATACAAGCTCCTTGCGGTAGGCGGCCTCAACACGCTGGTTCTTGAACTCCAGACCAGGCAATTTGATGCCGACAACAGCAAGAAGAACGGTTCCGAACAGGGACCAGAATATCGCGGCCTGCATCAAGGGTGCCGGAATCTCGCCGACAATCGGCATTGAGGTGACATTTGAGGACAGGCCGTAAAGAATCGGAAGGAAGGCAATGAGTGTCATGACGGAATCAACCATGTTGACACCGAGCCCCTCCACAGTTTGGGCAAACCGCATCGTATCTTCCTGAACGCGCTGCGAGGCACCCTCGATTTTGCGTAACCGCGTCCATTCACCCATGTAGAAATCATTCATCGCGGTGCGCCACCGAAATATGTAATGACTCACGAAAAATCGTGTCACGACAAAGACAGCAATCCACATGAACGCTATGGCGGCAAAATCCAGCAATAACCAATAAAGC
>JBPCWJ010000126.1:0-4251 GCA_051009635.1 Rhizobiaceae bacterium | reverse complement strand
GAGTGGTGCGGGCCGTCCGTGTCAAGAAACCGGCCGCATGCAGGGAGGAAGCAGGCAGGTACACGGCACACCGATGTTAGCAGGGGGACGGTAGGCCGTGTCTCTGTCACAGCTTTTGGCTGCGATTCTGTTATAAATACTATCTTAGGTTGTATTTGTAAACGATAAGTTAATGCGATTTTCGGAGATTCCAAAAAGTTCTTGTTTTTATTTTACTATATATTTCAATGATTTATCGAAAATTAATATAGCAGTCTGCGTATGGCCGCTACGGTCCAGCTTGCCTCTAGGAACCATCACTGCAACCATTAGGTGTAATTCGATTGATTCCCTGGAAAATCAGATTCGCACTGCGTCTTGGTAATGACTTCGACAGCCGCCGGAGTTCTGGCTCTAGAACAGGCCTTCGATCTGCCCTTGATCATTCAAATAGATTCTCTCGGAAGAAGGTGACCTGGGCAATCCGGGCATGGTCATGATCTGACCTGTGACAACAACGATGAAACCGGCTCCCGCAGACAAACGCACCTCGCGGATTGGAACTGTATGCCCGGTTGGTGCGCCACGCAGATTTGGATCTGTAGAGAAGGAATACTGGGTCTTTGCCATACAAACCGGCAAATCCCCATAACCCTTTGCTTCCCAATCACGCAATTGATCACGAACGGATTTGTCGGCGATAACCTCCTCGGCGCGGTAAATACGCTTGGCCACAGTTTCAATTTTCTCGAACAGTGGCATTTCATCAGGATATAGGGGTGCAAACTGTGATGAATCTGCATCAGCCAATTGCACGATGCGATTGGCAAGTTCTTCGGTTCCCGCTGAACCTTCGGCCCAGTGACGGCACACAATTGCCTCTGCACCCATTGAAGCGACATATTCCTTGATCGTTTCAATCTCGGCATCGGTATCTGAAATGAAGTGGTTAATTGCCACAACGGCCGGAACACCAAACTGCTTTACATTTTCAATATGACGTCCGAGATTTGCACAACCTTTCTCGACAGCCGCAATATTTTCCTTGCCCAGATCATCCTTGGCCACGCCGCCATTCATCTTGATTGCCCGCACGGTCGCGACGATGACGACGGCTGCTGGTTTCAATCCGGCCTTGCGGCATTTGATATTGAAGAATTTTTCGGCACCCAGATCCGCACCAAACCCGGCTTCAGTAACCACATAATCTGCAAGTTTCAGAGCTGTCGTAGTCGCAGCAACGGAATTACATCCATGCGCAATATTGGCAAATGGCCCACCATGTACAAAAGCCGGATTGTTTTCCAGCGTCTGCACCAGATTCGGCTGCATTGCATCCTTCAACAATACCGTCATCGCACCATCAGCCTTGATGTCACGCGCATAAACAGCACTCTTGTCGCGACGATAACCCACGATGATGTCGCCTAACCGCTTCTCAAGATCCTTCAGATCTGTAGCCAGGCACAAGATTGCCATCACTTCCGAGGCAACCGTGATATCAAAACCTCCCTCGCGCGGGAATCCATTGGCTACCCCACCAAGCGAACAGACGACTTCTCGTAGTGCCCTGTCATTCATGTCCATGACACGCCGCCAGGCGATCCGCCTGATATCCATATTTTGCTCATTACCCCAATAGACGTGATTATCCACCATGGCGGACAGGAGATTGTGCGCAGAGGTGATTGCATGAAAATCACCGGTAAAATGAAGGTTGATATCCTCCATCGGCACCACTTGTGCATAGCCACCGCCGGCGGCTCCCCCCTTGACGCCAAAACAGGGCCCAAGCGAGGCTTCACGAATACAGATTGCCGCCTTTTTCCCGATCCTGTTTAGACCATCCCCAAGACCAACTGTCGTCGTCGTTTTTCCCTCACCGGCGGGTGTTGGATTAATGGCCGTTACCAGAATGAGTTTACCATCTGGACGGGACTGGACGGAATTGATGAAATCCTCTGATATCTTGGCCTTGTCATGGCCATAGGGCAGCAAATGCTCGGAAGCTATTCCAAGTTTTGTACCAATTTCCTGGATCGGTTTTTTGTCCGCTGCGCGGGCAATTTCAATATCGGATTTCACTTCTGTCATAACCTGATCCCTAGAGTAAATTAATTCGACTGGATTGCGGATAATATTCCTGAAATAGCAACATTATATAGCCAGCCCGTCCCGATTTGGCCGTAAATTGGATAATTTGCGACAGTCCAAGAAAACCGTTAGATTTGGTAGGCTATTCAGCGCGCATTATTCATGATCCGCGCTGAATATAAATCAGCGCTTCAGAACATCCCTGATCTCTACGAGATTGGAGCGAACCCGCAGCAGGTAAAATCCCATAATGGCAAGATGCGATGGCATGATCCAGGAGGATTCACCACCATTTGATACAATCATTGGCTGAACATTGAGCGCAGCTCGAAGCTGTTCTGTAGTCCGCGCCCATAGCTGGCCCATCCCACGATCGGTAAAAACAAAATTGAAGTCCTGCCGGGCAGCAGAAAGGATGCCGTAATAGGCATAGAGTTGACCATAGGCAAACCAGAACCTGTCATCGGCGCGTGGATCAAACCAGCCTGCGTTTGAGTATTCCATCCTGGCACGCAGAATATCCGAGGTAGAACCGATATCACTGGCTACCCTGTCCAGGAACTCGAGCAGATTGTCTGCGCGTGCATCAAATGTAGCCTCGCAGCGAGATAACCGGTCATTGAACTTCAACAAATTGTTCTTGGCACTGCGATATTTGCTCCATGCAGGGATTTGCGGCCCGAACGGACTCATGTTCCAGTACCAGGCATGTTCATCATAGGATAGATCACCGCGCGCATCCTGCAGGCTTTGGTCAATCTGGGAAGTTCCCCGCACCCGGCCAAGCCGGTCCACGAGTTCAATGCTGGTTCGCCTCAGAACCTGATTTACACCAAGCTGGAAAGCAGCCTTATTGTCGAAATATGGCGTATATTTCCAATCCATTCCGAAGAAGCCAAGTTTCGAAAGCAGTGTGGCAGGTATCCAAACATTCTGATTGACGTTGAAATCAAGCAGTCCAGATGAAACCTCAACAATTGAAGAAGTACCGCAGGTTCCCTCTTTTTCTCTTGCTGCTCCTGGTTCAACAGTACGCCCCGAAAGCGAATAGGCCGCAACATAATCCGGATCGAACCCGGTCCAGCGTTGTGTATTCCAGAGGAAGGAAACATAGCTGCCCAGCCAGCCCACGACCAAAACAGCCAGAATACCACGCAATATCCAACCACGCTTGCGATACCAGCTTCCTACGGCAACAAACGGCCATAACAGCGCCGCAATAAAACGTCCGATACCACGGCCAATTGCCTCAAATATGCGGCTGAAAAATCCGATAATCCCGTCGAACATTATTTACATACCCTTTGTCATTTGGACGTTTTCGTGAGGTTGAACCTGCTACTTGTATAATTGCTTGCGAAGCTGCTTCTTGTTTTCCAGATAGGAACTGCGAATCTCGTTGACCACAAATTCCTGATAATTTGCCGGCCAATGTGGGTAATCTGCATAAAATCTTGGTTTGTTGAACACAAATCGCGACAAATAATCAAAGGGCAGATATTCCGATATCAACCGATTGACGATGTAGTAGTCCTTGTGTTCCGGATTGGCACGGGAAATCAGAAAGCGTTGATGTGGTGGAATGTTTCTGACGTCAATATTTGACCAGTTGGTGACCTGTTTTCGAACCTGGCTCATCAAAGGTAATGAGCCTTCCCGCATGACAATATCAGGATGTTGGGCACTCCATCCCCCCGCCCATTGCGCATCGACGCGGCTGAGATCAACATCGGGATCTTCATTCATTGCCAGCCAGGCAACCAGCATGATCATGCGTTTTTCCAGCAAACCGCTACGCTCTATCCACGACCCTCTGGGCGCATCAATTCGTCCCGTTTCAGATAGAAAGCGGTAGACCTGCCTGTGGTCATTAATGTCAATATAGGCAACCTGCCAGGGCCTTGACCGTCTGAATCCGTTCGCAGAAGGATCACAGATTACCGTCGTTTGCCGGTCTTCTATAAAGACATAAACCCCGCCAAAATGAGACGTCCAATACGTGTCCTGACGAAACACCACCTCCTTGGGCAAAAGGGCGTTTTCCCGGATATCGCCGGTTGTCTTGGCATACTTGACCATCTGCTTGAGCATCTTGTCGTCGCGCCAGGCTTCCGGCTCTTTCAGCAGGCGATCAATCAAGAGACGCAATTCAGCAGTCTTGCCCAAAAGGTCAGAGGC
>JBPCWJ010000125.1:0-2738 GCA_051009635.1 Rhizobiaceae bacterium | reverse complement strand
TCTCAGGCCAATAGGTTTCCGGTGGAATGATGACGCCACCCGCGCCCTGAATGGGTTCAGCGATGAAGGCGGCCACCTTGTCCTCGCCCAGCCGGTCTATCTCCTGTTCCAGCGCGTGTGCTGCCTGAATACCGAACTCATCGGGATCCATCCCGTTCGCCTCACCAAACCACCAGGGCTGGACAATATGGGTGATGCCGGGGATCGGCATACCGGACTGGGCATGCATTGCATCCATGCCACCCAGAGATGCAGCTGCCACAGTAGAGCCATGATAGGCATTGCGCCGCGAAATGATGATCTTTTTTTCCGGTTTACCCATCAGGTCCCAATAGGTACGAACAATCCGGAGCGCAGTGTCATTGGAATCCGATCCGGAGGTTCCGAAAAACACCTTGTTGATATTGTCCGGCATCAATTCGGCAAGCATTGCCGACAGTTGGACAACCGGCTTATGCGTCGTCTTGAAAAACGTATTGTAATAGGAAAGTTCAAGCATTTGCGCATGGACGGCGTCGGCGATTTCACGGCGGCCGTGCCCAATTTGGGCGCACCACAGACCCGCCATGCCATCAAGCAGACGATTTCCCTCACTGTCCCAGAGCCAGACACCGTCACCGCGGGATATTACCCGTCGCTGGTCGGGCAACAGGCTTGCATGATCGGTAAAGGGATGCAGATGGTGGGCTTCATCTAGCGCCTGTAAATCTACGGTGGAGAGGTTCTTGATCACGTTACTGGGCAGAGTTGAAGCCTGGACTCACGATGCTGTTTCGATGGAAACCTTGCTGGAGTAGAAACCTACCAACCCGGCCAGTTCCAGCATTTCATCATAGGGTAATTCATAGGCCCAAAGGGCGTTGTCGACTTCGTGCTCTCCAATGGCGATGTTCCAATAGGTTGCCTTGCCCTTAAACGGGCATCTCGTGATCCGTGCGGAACGGCGAAGATAATTGTCATCCACATCCTCCAGCGGCAAGTAATAGACCGGTGTATGGTTGGTCTCATGCAGAATAAGGGCGGAAGCACTTTCGGCGATTTGCACACCGTCAACATTTATCCGGATAGTATCTTTCACGCGTTCGAGCTTGATGGAATGATCGGGGTGGTCACGAAACCCCGGCGCCGGATTACTGGTAAATGGGGTAGTGCTCATTGCAATATGCCCTTCCACCAAGATTCTGATTTCTTGCGGTGTCCAAGGCTAACAAGCAACCGGTCACAAGGCAAACGGCTTCATGCGATATCGTGAAAATAAATGACGTATCAGGCAGTTTCGATGGCTGGGCTAGTGGGCCTCATCCCAGTTTCCCGCAGCACGGGCATCAACAACCAAAGGCACGGAAAGGTTCAGCGCCGGGAACGGCGCTTCCTCCATCACTTCCTTTATGACCGGAATGGCGCCATCTACTTCACTTTCGGGCATTTCAAAAATCAATTCATCATGAACCTGCAACAACATGCGGGCAGACAGGTTTGCCTTCTCAATTGCTTCATCCATGCGGACCATTGCGCGGCGGATGATATCGGCGGCCGAACCCTGGATCGGAGCGTTGATGGCCGCGCGCTCGTTGAAGGCTCGAAGCTGAGGATTTGACGCCTTGATTTCAGGGAAATGTGCCCGCCGGCCAAAAATCGTTTCAACATAGCCATGCTCGCGGGCGAAATTCTTGGTCTCGTCCATATAGTCACGAATACCCGGGAACCGTTCGAAATAGGTCTTGATATAATCCGAAGCTTCGGAACGCTCGATGCCAAGCTGATTGGCCAGACCAAAAGCGGAAATACCGTAGATTATGCCGAAATTGATTGCTTTGGCGCGGCGGCGAACCATCGGATCCATATCCTTGACCGGCGTGTCAAACATTTCTGACGCGGTCATGGCATGGATGTCGAGGCCATCGTCAAAAGCTTTCTTCAATTGGGGAATGTCAGCTATATGGGCCAGTACGCGCAGTTCGATCTGGGAGTAATCGGCAGACACCAGCCTGTTTCCCTTGTCAGCGACAAAAGCTGTGCGGATCTTGCGGCCTTCCTCGGTGTGAACCGGAATGTTCTGCAAATTGGGATCTGAAGAAGACAGCCGGCCCGTTGAGGTGGATGCCATTGCGTAGGAAGTATGAACCCGGTTTGTATCCGGATTGATGAAATTGGGCAGCGCGTCGGTATAGGTGGATTTCAGTTTTGTCAGCTGACGCCAGGCAACGATCCGGCGCGGGAGATCATGACCTTCAGCGGCAAGATCATCCAGAACCTGTGCAGAAGTGGACCACTGGCCGGTTTTTGTTTTCTTTGCGCCCGGTAAACTCAACTTGCCGAACAGGATGTCTCCTAGCTGCTTGGGCGAACCGATGTTGAAGCGCTCACCGGCCATTTCATAGATTTCGGCCTCCAGACCGGTAGCAGATTGGGCAAGTTCTCCCGAAAGTCTTGAGAGAATTTGTCGGTCTACCGAAATTCCGCGCTGTTCCATGCGGGCAATCACTTGAACAAGCGGGCGCTCAAGGCGCTCGTAAACGCTTACCATGGAGTTTGCCACCAAGCGGGGTTTCAGGACACGCCATAACCGCAAGGTCACATCGGCATCCTCGGCGGCATAGGCGGTTGCCTTTTCGATATCAACCTGATCGAAACTGACCGCATTTCTGCCCGAACCGGCGACGTCCTTATAGCTGATGCATTCATGGCCAAGCCAGAGGCGGGCCAAGTCATCCATGCCATGTTTGCTGGTTCCGGCA
>JBPCWJ010000124.1:0-2506 GCA_051009635.1 Rhizobiaceae bacterium | reverse complement strand
AATTTCAACTTCTTGTTCGCCTGCGCCTGCATCACCGCACCGGCAGGATAACCACTCAATGCGAAGGCAGCGTCAACATTGCCATCGGCAAGCTGGCTGAACCCGTCCGAATAGGACAGGAAGCTCGGCGTGATGTCGTCAATGCTCATTCCCTCAAGACTGAGAACCTGGTTCAGAAATGGAATCGTACCGCCGCCCGCCGGGCCGACCGCAACACGCTTGCCCTTCAGATCAGCAATACTGTTGATGGGTGAACCGTCCAGGGTCATCATGTGCAATATGCTGAAATGCAGGGAACCAAGTGAACGAAGGTCCATGGCACCGCTTTTCTTGTATGGACCCACACCCTTATTGGCCAGAACCGAAAGATTGTTGTTTGTTATCCCGACATCAACCTCACCCTTATTGACCAGACGCGGATTTTCAACAGAACCCTGTGTCACGATCGGCACCATGGTCAGACCATCTGCATATTTGCCGACAAGCGAGGAAATCGCCTGCCCTACCGGATAAAACGCGCCACCCTGGCTTGCCGTGCCCATTCTCAATTCCGTGGAATTGGCAATCATGACGCTTGCCAGCAGTCCAGATGCGAACGCAATTGCGCCAATTCCCGATTTGCAGACCTTCTCAAGTACCAACATGTCTTCCTCCCTGGGTCGATGGAAATTCATCGGCCCAAATTAATGGGGAAGACGGATAAACGCAATAAAAAATCGATAATTTTTAATTTTATGAAAAAAATCTATATTTTAACCACAAATGTCTTACTCTCCTTTTTTGAAACCCACTGCATGGCCAATCGCCTGCCGCAAAGTATCGCGGTCACCGACATGATTGGCCAGCAAGAGAATTAATCGCGCATTCAATGCTGCGCTTTCATCATCGGAAAGCCCTTCATGAGCGCTGAGCAACTCAGCGTAAAATCCATCCGGATCAGATATGTTGGGCACGGTATTCAGTTCACCCATTTCCTACTCCTTTGCGCAGGCTTTCCTAAGCGCGGCCCGGACCGCGGCCTCATCATATGTGTTCCACCTTGCAGCAACATGTTGATCTGGCCGGATGAGATAGACTGCGGAAATTGCCCCTCCCAGATATCGTTCCGCAATTATCCCCTCTGGATCATTCGCTGAGGAAATTACGACCCGGCGAATTCTAATACCGCCATCTTCAAATTCTTCAGGTGCTTCTGCGTTTATTGCCAAGAGGACAAAATCATTTCCAAACATGGAAAGGAGATATTTTTCCCCCAGCGGTGCATCAGGGCAGGAACTTCCAACCCGCGTTCGCTCTGGTCCACCATCAAGTTCGTCCGGCCCATTGAGTGACAGGCCGTCATAGGTGCAGGGAACCGAAAGCCTTCCAGAGTTCACCAGTGGTCTGGCAAATGCATGTTCCTCTGCAAGGTCAAGTACTGCATTTCGGAACGTGTGACTCATTTTGGATTTTGGCGTGATGAAATCGGTTGATCGCGTCGAATTCAAAATATTCTCATCAGCACCAAAGGTTCGTTCCTCATCATAGCTGTCCAGCAGGCGCTCCGGTGCCTTGCCGCCTAAAACAAGGCCAAGCTTCCATCCGAGATTGTCGACATCCTGCATACCGGAATTCGCGCCTCGCGCACCAAAGGGCGACACCTGGTGTGCGGCATCCCCTGCAAAGATGACCCGGCCATGACGGAATTTTTCCATCCTTCGGCACTGGAAGGTATAGATAGATGTCCAGACAATATCGTACTCAACATCGCTGCCTAGCATGGCATCGAGCCGGGCGCGGATATTGTCTTCCATCATCTCTTCTTCCCGATCGACATTCCACCCGATCTGGAAGTCAATTCGCCAAACATCATCAGGTTGTTTGTGAAGAAGTGTGGAAGCACCCGACTTGTGAGAAGGTTCAAACCAGAACCAGCGCTCTGTCGGAAATTCCGCCTTCATCATGATATCGGCAATCAGAAAACTGTCCTGAAACACCTTACCTTTAAAATCGAGCTCCAACATTTTGCGAAGGGGCGAACCTGCACCATCACACCCAATCAGCCAATCGGCTTCCAGACGATACGGTCCTTCCGGCGTAGAGACATCCAGGACAACATGATCATCGTGAACCTGAACGGCATCGACACGATTCTTTCCTCGTAATTCAATGGGCGCACCATCCTTCTGGGCCTCGCGTACCCGATCAACAATGAACTTCTCGAAATAGGGCTGCTGGAGATTGATGAAAGCGGGATATTTGTGACCCTCTTCAGGCAGCAGGTTGAATTCGAACACCTTCCTGTCTTCGTGAAACACCTTGCCGAGATTCCAGATCACACCTTTTTCCAGCATCGGCTCGCCACAACCATACCGGTGGGCAATCTCCAGGCATCGTTTGGAAAAACAGATGGCCTTGCTTCCCATGCCGATACCTTCATGGTCATCCAGGACAACTACCGGAATTCCCTGCAAGCCAAGGTCAAGCGCAGTTGCAACACCAATCGGACCGCCTCCCATGATCACCA
>JBPCWJ010000123.1:0-3579 GCA_051009635.1 Rhizobiaceae bacterium | reverse complement strand
AATTGAAGCTGATTTTCCTGACCGGTCATCGCAAATCCGGCACCACCTTGTTGCACAAACTTTATGACGGGCATCCCCAACTATGTGTGTATCCGGTGGATGCCGGGTTATTTTATGCATATTTTCCGGCCTTTACCTCGGACCCCGATATTGACGATGGCAAGCTTGTCGAGCGGGCCTGCAATGTCATTTGCAAAAGCTTTTCGCAAGTAGATGCCGGAATTGACGAAGCTGAGTTTGCTGATTTGTTTCGAGAACGGCTTGGCAGTTGTAACCTGCGTAACAAGTCAGAAGTTTTGAAAGCACTGATTGGCAGCTGGCAGAACTTTGTTGATGCAGATCCCGATCTGCCTGTCCTGATCAAGGAAACCAGCCAGGTTATCTATTTCAACGAGTTTCAATCTGCGTTCCCGGAAATTCGCATGGTGAACCTGTTGCGGGACCCTCGTGACAATTACAGTGCGCTCAAGGCGGGTGTGCAGAAATATTACTCAAAACTGGGTGAAGGTGATTTCGAGACACTCGCCAGTCTGATCAATCGGGCACGAATGGATTTTCGCGCGGGACTGCACAATGCGTCGATTGCGCCTACTGCGTTCTGCAATCTTCGATTTGAAGACCTGACGGCAAATCCAAAAAAGTCGATGGAGAGGCTGGCAAGTTTCGTAGGAATAACATTCGATGAATGTCTCCTTGAGCCGACCATGCTCGGACGAAGTTTCTCGGGCAACAATCTTGATGGCGAAAAATTTGAAGGCGTTTCTGCTGCAAATACCAGCCGCTGGCGTGAGCGAATTTCTCCAGAGGAGGCGATGATCATTGAATACTGGCTGGACGCTGAGATGAAGGCAGCAGGTTATGACGCTGCGTATTCAATGGATGAATGCCAGGAGGCTTTTGGAGCGTTTTACGCCTGGTACAATACGCGCTATTTCTTCAATGATGCATTTGCGGACAAGAATTTGAGAAAACCTTAGTGCGCTCAGTTCTTCTGGTGCTAGCGCTCCACCGTCATTAAATCTGCATCAATCAGTTTCTCTATAATGGGCAAGAGCTCCCAATATGGCGCATTGATTTTATCTGCGATTGAAAGAAGGTCGAGCTGTCCGTCAGAATATGAAATCAGGTTCATCATGGTACGAACCATCGCACCGGATTCCTTGGTGCTCAATGTCGGGTAAAGGCCGCGTTTGCCGAGCTGAGGTTCTCCCAGAACACTGACTTTCGGCTTGATGTTGGCTTCCAGAAGTTTAATGGATTTTCTTGTGACGTCAAATCCGCCTGCAAGACCGTTGGGTGTAACAAATTCCAGATCATCCAGCGATGTATGATATTCCGGGAACTCTCCATATTTGGTCCGCATGATCGAAACAATGGGCAGATCAATGCCGGGAGCGCAATATTGCCGTTCATCGCTTCCACGATCCAACCAGGAATAGGCAATGTGGTTTTCTTCGACATGTTTCATCACGTGTTGCACGACACGGTCTGAAAGCGTGTCACCAGCGCGGGAGGGAAGATAGGAATAGGAACCTTCATCGCCGATGCAGGTGAGATTGAAACCGGCAGTAATGTGCTCCTGCATATGTTTCAGGTTTTGACTGATATAGGTGATTGAGCCAATCGTCTCGGGAATGAATATAATTCGGTAGGTGAAGTGCCTTTCGGTTAGAGAATTCAACCAGCACGCAATTGCAGTAGCTACAACCGGTCCGGAAAGTTCATTATTCGCCATGGACGGGTGGCAGATATAGGTCGATATAAATACTTCATCACTGCTCTTTCCGGGAATAACCAGCTCACCAAAATTCAGCTCCCCATCCTTCAATTCGGAATCAATGTGAACCCGGTATTTCCCTTTCTTAAGTGATCGGCGTTGGTTCTCGGTCAGGCAAAAGCCCCAGCGTTTTGAATAATAGGAAGTGATATATGGAATAGCGTCAGGCTGGTCCGGCAAGGAGTGCAGGTATTTCTGCAAATCTTCTAAATCCAATGTTTCATTGACCGGAATTGAATAGCCTACAAGATGAAGATTGTTCTCCTTGAAATCGACTATTCTGCTTCCGTGTTCGTCCTCGATATAGGCCTCGCGGACGACCCATTCCTCAGGCACGGTCCAGTCGAAAACGTTTGTTCCCGTGGGTACTGAACGGACTTCCAATTGCGGAATACGTTGTTGCAGATAGGCCAGTGTTTCCCTGACACCTGGACCAGTCAGACTGCGGCAAATGGGAAAAAGAGAGGTTGCCATGGCGTGACAAAACTCGCCTATCTCGGACAGCGATGGGGAACCGTCAAGGAACGGATTGGCAGATGCCATGGAGCAACCCTTCTTTATCGTTCCATCCATTTACGATTATTCGCCACCATGCATTGCAGCCTATGCATCTGATTTGCCTGAAATTTTCGTTCGGAAACGAATTATCACATCAACTTCAACTGTAGAAGTGGCATGTCTGACGTATTTTTTGGAGGCCTTGCCTGGGGTCGAACCAGGATAAAAGGATTTGCAGTCCTTTGCGTCACCATTCCGCCACAAGGCCGTAGCTTTATCTTTCTAACAAATACGTGATCGATTCAATGGATGGTTGAAATATATCAACCATTAACCTTACCAGCTTCGTATTTTCGTGGCCCATTGACTTCATGGCAATTTAGAATTTCCGCCACTATACTGTGTCTGCTTGCCGTAATTCCCGTGGAGTAAAATGGCCATTCAGACCGCCAAACAAGAAGTGGCGACAATTGTCGGATATCTGGCCTTTGCCGGAATGTTGCTGTTAGGCGGTTCACTTGAACCGGGCAAGGTAGGAGCTTTTGGCTCAAACATATTACTGGCGATACTTTTTGTGCTGATGCTTTGGCTCGCATTCAGCGTTGTTCGACATGCAGAGGCCTTGGCTACCTTATTGGGCGAGCCGTATGGAACGCTGATCTTGACCCTTTCAGTAATCGGTATTGAGGTAGCGCTCATATCATCAGTGATGATTGCCGGTGGGGACAAGTCCGCCCTGGCGCGCGATACCATGTTCTCGGTTGTCATGATTGTCCTGAACGGGCTGGTTGGATTAAGCCTGTTGATTGGCGGATTGCGGCACAGATTGCAGGAATATAATCTTATTGGCGCAAGCGCATATCTTGCCGTCCTGATACCACTGGCTGTGCTTTCACTAATTCTTCCGCGGTTTACCCCTTCCGCTCCAGGTGGAGAACTATCGCTCATTCAGTCAATATTTTTGATCATGATGTCGATCGGCTTATACGGCATTTTTCTGGCAATTCAGGTGGTTACGCATAGTGATATCTTCATGCAGCCGACTTCCGGTGAAGATGGCTCCGGGGCTGATTCCCATCACCATCATGAGTTCGTGATCAGATCAGTGCCATTTCATAGCGTTGCATTGATAGCAGCCATGTTGCCGATTGTGTTGCTTTCGAAAGCCCTGGCCATCTACATAAATTTCGGAATAAGTCAGCTTGGGGTGCCACTGGCATTGGGTGGGTTCCTGATTGCTGCACTGGTTTTGACGCCGGAAGGAATCAGTGCCGTTCAGGCAGCACGGGATGATCAACTACAAC
>JBPCWJ010000122.1:0-15069 GCA_051009635.1 Rhizobiaceae bacterium | reverse complement strand
GGTTTTTATCGGCCATTTGCATACCGACCATTTCGGTGCCCTGCATGACCTGTTTATCGGTGGTGCATTGATGGGTCGTAACGTTCCCCTGCGTATTTGGGGCCCAAGCGGCGCGACACCCGAACTGGGCACCGCCTATGCACTGGATCATATGCAGAAAATGCTGACCTGGGATCTGGCAGGCCGGGCCGGGAATGTGGATTTCCGCGGCTACCAGATGGATGTGACCGAATTCGATTTCAAGCTGGAAAACGAACCGATCTATGAAGAAAATGGCGTCGTCATCCGGACCTTCCCTGCCATCCATTCAATCGACGGATCGGTCAGCTACGCTCTGGAATGGAACGGGCTCAAGTTTATTTTCAGCTCGGACACCTATCCCAATAAGTGGTTTGTCGAATACGCCAAAGATGCTGATTTGGTAATCCATGAGTGCTTCATTGCTGTGCCTGATCTGGTCAACAAGATGCGGTTCACACCGGAATCAGCCTTGCTTGTGGGAACACAGGTACACACCGCGCCGGAAGCCTTCGGTAAGGTGATGAGTGAGATCAAACCCCGCATGGCGGTTGCCTATCATTTCTTCAATGATTTCGACACTTCGACGGCGGTATACGACCGTATACGCAAGACCTATGACGGCCCGCTAAGCCTTGCCAATGACTTCATGGTCTGGAATGTGACCAAGGATGATATCCGGACGAGGATGGCTGTGACCGAAGAAGCAACCTGGGCACCACCGCTTGCGGCTCCAGCGGAAGCTCCAAAACCTGAGGACGTGACCGAATTTGCTGAAGGTGTCGGGCTCGATCCAGAAAAGGTTGGCTTTAGTGAGTTCACTCAAGGCGGCTTCTGGGATGTCGATGACGTACTGAAACCGATCTTTGAAGAGGCCAGTGAGGCACTTGGCGAGGAATTTCCTTACCCGAGTAAAGACGCGAAGAAATAAACCGCTGTACCTTTTGTCCTGAACCTGGCAGCCGGATGGTCTATTCCTCCGGCTGTCTCCTTTTTTATTTTGACCCGAATATTCCTGCCTCCGAATATTCCGGAACATGCTACATCCTCGAATTAATCGTTCATTAACCAATGACAAAGACGAGCCGTTTTTTGTCCGAATATGGCCAATACAAGGGGCTGAATTTACCGTCGGGAAACCTGATTGATATATCGTTAGCGCCTAATATTCAGGGAAGGCGCACATGCCCATCAACGCATTGGAAATCTCCGGCCTGCATAAGGCGTTTGACAGGCCTGCCGTTGCAGGACTGGATCTGACGGTTCGAGGTGGCGAGTTTTACGCGTTACTTGGACCCAATGGTGCTGGCAAGACCACTTCGCTTCGAATGGTCGCCGGCCTGCTGTTACCGGATCGCGGCACGATCAGGGTGTTTGGACAGGATACGGTGCTAAATGGTCTGGAGACCAAGCGCATAACCGCCTGGGTTCCAGATGAGCCGATGATCTATGACCGGCTGACACCGGTTGAATATCTCGAATTTGTGGCAGGTCTTTGGGGCGTGGACGCCAGTTTAGCAGGCCAGCGGTCCGCAGAATTATTGGACTGGCTCAAGCTGGCTCCCCATGCCGGTGAACGATGCGAGGGATTCTCGAAAGGCATGCGTCAGAAAGTTGCGCTTGCCGGTGCACTCATCCACGAGCCGAGACTGATCATTCTGGATGAGCCCCTGACCGGGCTGGATGCCGCCTCGGCCCGTCTGGTCAAGGATGTACTGCTCGATCGCGTGCGCCGTGGCGCAACGGTGATCATGACCACCCATATCCTTGAAGTTGCAGAACGCATGGCAGAGCGCATCGGTGTGATTACCAATGGCCATCTTGTTGCCGAAGGCACCTTGAGTGAACTACGGAAACTCGCCGGCAAGGGCGAAGGCAGTCTGGAAGAAGTCTTCCTCGATATTGTGTCTGACGGCGAACAGGCGACTGTCCCCGATAATTGCAGGGATGCTGCATGAGCAATCCCGCTTCGCTTACATGGTTTGCTCGCCATGAACTGAACCTGTCCTGGCGTGATTTCATTACCATGATGACAGCGGGCAAGCCGCAGCGCCAATTGCTCGTGATCCTGTTTGTAGTCTTCGCCTCGATCGTCATGCATATTTTTGCATGGGCGATTATTGGCCAGTCGCTTTCCTCGATACAGGATGCGAGATTCGATCAAGGGCTTTTGGTAGTGGTCACCGGGCTGATTGCATTGTCCTTTTCGCTGATGAGCAGTCAGGCAATGGAATCGGTCACCCGTGTATTCTACGCCAGGTCAGATCTTGATCTCATCCTGTCATCGCCAGCATCCACCAGAAGGGTTTTTGCGGTACGGATCGCGGCTGTAGCATTTTCCACCACAATGCTATCGCTGCTGCTGGCCGCTCCGGCAATCAATGTATTGGCCGTACTCCATTCACCGGGCTGGCTGGGCGCTTATCTGCTGATCTGTGCATTGGGAGTTATTGCGACGATATTTTCCCTTTCGCTCACAATCCTGATGTTCAGACTAATCGGTGCAAAACGAACGCGGCTCATTGCACAAATTGTTGCAGCGCTTGTCGGTGCCTTCTTCATAATCGGCGTGCAACTGGCAGCAATCGCCTCGATAGGTACAATTTCTCGGTTCGAATTCCTGGCGTCAGATACTGCCAGAAGCTGGGCACCGGATGGGCAGAGCCTGTTATGGTTGCCCGCGCGCGCTGCCATGGGTGAATCCGGGCCTCTGCTTCTGATTGTTGTCTTGGCTTCCATCCTCTTTTGCTGGGCAATTGCGACTTTTTCCTCAGGATCTTCTGAAAAGGTACTGGCTGCCGCCAGCCTTGGTCAGGGCGTTAGTAAATCCCGCAGGCAAAATTCGGTTTTCCGGCAACGCGGGGCGGTATCCACCTTGAGAACCAAGGAATGGAAACTCCTCCTCCGTGACCATTGGCTCATATCCCAGACCTTGATGCAGGTCTTCTATCTGATCCCGCCAGCCTTCATGCTTTGGAAGGGATTTGGCACGACCAGCGCTGTGTCTACAGTCATTGCGCCGGTCCTGGTCATGGCCTCGGGGCAGCTTGCAGGTGGATTGGCATGGCTGGCAATTTCCGGTGAAGACGCTCCGCAATTGGTAGCGACCGCACCGGTGTCGCGAACTTCCGTGATCCGCGCCAAGGTGGAAGCTGTGCTGATCGCAGTCGGTATTTTGGTGGTTCCCATTCTGATTGTGATGGCATGGGCAGACATTAATGCAGCCATGGTGAGCGCAGCCTGCATTGTAGCTGCAGCCATATCGGCGACCGCAATCCAGTTGTGGTTCAGAAGCCAGGCGCGGCGTTCGAACTTCCGCAGGCGGCAAACCTCCTCCCGCGTGGCGACATTTGCTGAGGCATTTTCGTCGATATTCTGGGCTGGATGCGCAGCTCTCTGGGCGAACGGATCGGTCTACGCTTTCGTACTTGTCGCCTGCGCACTAATTGTTCTGGCAGTTGCAAGAGGCCTTCGTCCCAAATTGCCCGACGAATTTCAGCATTAAGTCCCTATCTTAACCTACAAAATCGGCACATCGGTTGGCCCTTCAATCTGAATGAAGGCAACCTGTGCGGCATGAACAGAGATTGCGACAATCAGACCGGCGTAAATTATCCCGATAAAGGCCAGCAGCACCGCAAGAAATTTTGTGAGTTTCGTGGTTGGGCGCAAATCGCCATAGCCAACAGTCGTTGCCGCAACAAAGGCATGATAGATGGAATCCCAGATTGACCAGCCTTCATATCTACCTATGACATACCCCAGGGCGACGATTACGCAGGTGATGACAATCAGCGGCGGACCGATATGGATCAAGTCTGTCAGAAGCACTTCGAGGAAAGCATAGGTGAAAAGCATTGGTCTTCGATATATTATGTCGGGGAACCAATTCTTGATAATTGGATAATTGCAGTCAAGACCAACCGGAAGTTCCACCCAACAATCTGCAACCCGGTAAAATCACGCCAGGAAACTGTCATTGGCCTGTTTTCACCACATCTACTTTGCTAGGGTCACGGCCTATGAGTGATTTTGATTCCAGACCTGATACTGATGACGGCGCGGGTGCCCTGTCCGGCAACAATCTGGTCGAGCGAAGCGTCAGCGAACTTTCCGCCGCGCTGAAGCGCACGGTAGAGGACAATTTCGGCCAGGTCCGGGTGCGCGGTGAGATCGGGCGCGTATCGAGGCCGGGCTCGGGTCATGTCTATCTGGATCTGAAAGATGACCGGGCAGTACTTGCCGCTGTCATCTGGAAAGGGGTCGCCTCGAGATTCAAGACCCAGCCCGAACAGGGGCTTGAGGTCGTTGTCACCGGCAAGCTGACCACATTTGCCGGTCAGTCCAAATATCAGATCATCATTGAATCCATGGAACCTGCCGGTGCCGGTGCATTGATGGCGCTTCTGGAGGAGCGGAAGAAGAAGCTGACGGCAGAAGGCCTGTTTGCTGAAGAGCGCAAGCAATTGCTCCCCTACATGCCAAGGGTTATCGGCGTGGTTACCTCCCCTTCGGGCGCGGTTATCCGGGATGTCTTGCACCGGATTGCAGACCGCTTTCCCCTACATGTCATTGTGTGGCCGGTCAGGGTGCAAGGTGAAACTTCCGCGGCAGAAGTCGTCAACGCCATTCGTGGCTTTAACGCACTCGAAGTAAGTGGACCAATCTCACGTCCTGACCTGTTGATTGTCGCGCGCGGTGGCGGGTCGATAGAAGACCTTTGGGGCTTCAACGATGAAGAGGTTGTACGCTCAGCCGCACAATCCGATATTCCGGTAATCTCTGCGGTTGGACATGAAACCGATTGGACGCTGATTGATCTGGCAGCCGATGTCAGGGCACCCACACCAACAGGCGCAGCCGAAATGGCGGTGCCGGTAAAGGCGGAGATTGAGGCCTTTACGGCAACCCTTGGTGCCCGCCTTGCCAACGGATTACGGCGTAAGCTCGACGCAGCGTCTTCCGATCTTCGCGCAGCCATGCGCGGGCTTGGAAGGCCGGAGGACATCCTTTCCGCACCGAGACAAAATCTGGATAATCTGACTAATCGGCTTTCATCTTCGCTATTGATCGCGGCACGTAGCAAACGTGCGGAGTTAACCGGAATTGGCGGACGCCTGACGCCCGATATCGTGCGGCGTCGAATTCGGGCTGAAGGTGATCGCACCGGCTATGCCTATAACCGGTTGCAGACAGCATTTTTCAATATCACCGAACGTAATTCGACACGCACATCCAATGCTGCCGGGCGGCTTAACTGGAAGCGCCTTGAGCGGATTGTAACGACGGCAAGAAACCGTTTTGACCAGAGTTGGAGACTTGTCGAAAGCCTGAGCCATGAGCGGATTCTAGAGCGTGGCTTTGCGCTGGTCCGTGGCAAGGAGGGGCAGGCGATAACCCACGCCGCCGGGTTGACAGCCGGTAGTCCATTCTCGGTCCAGTTTCAGGACGGCACGGTGGATGCCGTTGCAGGCAAAGGCAGCGCAAAGACCGGTAGCAAGACGAAAAGCAAATCAAGCCCCGGAAAGGTCAATCCTGATCAGGGCAAGCTGTTTTGATGAGGCAATCCAGCCACAGGGCAATACCGTTGACCGGGATCAAGGTGATTTGGCGCTGTTTTTGGTAGATATTTAGGGAAGTTCGCTGGCCCAATTGACCGGCCCGAATCCTGTTTGAATAAAACAAGGAGCTTGCAATGCAGTATAAGACCATTGTCACAGTGATCCGCGGCGAAGCAGATGGCAAACGTGTCATGAGTGCCATCACGCCATTTGTTACTCAAAGTGGTGCTCATGTAATCGCAGTTCATGCAGAGACCTCGGCGCTCGCCTACATGCCCGTGGCGGGTGTCGGAGCGGCAGCCTATGATGAGGCGATTATCGAGGCCAATCGTGAGAGAATGACCGAGCTAAAAAACTGGTTTGCAGATTATTGCGGAAAGGAAGGCATCTCGCATGAGTTCCGGGGCTTCGAAAATTTCATGGGCGATAGCGCAGTCTCGGCGATTTCCAGTGCCTTTGCCAGCGATCTGATCGTCACACAACAAAGCGATCCATCCACGCCGGGCGATGAGGCCAACGATCTGGAGACTTTGCTGTTCGAAACCGGCAGGCCGGTGCTTCTAATCCCCTATATTTCAGAAGGTCCTGTAGAATTCAAAAAAGTGCTGATCGCCTGGAAGGATTCCAAGGAAGCTGCCCGGACCGTCTTTGACGCGCTGCCAATTCTGACAAATGCCGACAGCGTGGAAATCCTCGTCATTGACGGAGAGGATGACGCAGAAAAGAGCGGTATCATGAATGCGGCTGAAATCGCAGCAGCACTTGATCGACATGGCGTCAAGGTCGAAGTGCGCAATGAGCAATCCGGCAGCATTCCTGTTTCGGCCGCAATCGGTAACCGGATTTCGGATTTTGGTGCGGACCTGTTGATCATGGGGGCCTATAGCCGTCCAAGAATTGCCGAGAGAATTTTCGGCGGCGTTACCAATACGATTATGCAGACCATGACTACGCCGACATTCCTGGCGCACTGAATTCGTCGCCTGACAGCTTGCAGCAAAAAACGGGCCGCGTAATCGCGGCCCGTTTCCATGGTCATTGCTCTGGTATTATGAGATCTTCTCGCGTTCGGATTGCAGCGCCTTGAACAGGCAGTAACACATTGCAAGCAATACGATCGTGAATGGAATTCCGGTTGATACCGCGGCACCCTGCAGCGCATTCAATCCACCACCCAGCAACAATGCGATGGCTACCAGACCTTCCAGCGTGCACCAGAACACCCTTTGTGCGACCGGCGCATCCATCTTGCCGCCTGCGGTAATCGTGTCGATGACCAATGATCCGGAATCCGATGAGGTAACAAAGAACACGATAATCAGGATCAGCGTGATCGGTGCCACGATGTTGTAAAGCGGCAATTGATCAAGCATGCGGAAGAGTGACAGTTCAGGCTGATAGGCTGCGACAACTTCCTTGACGCCCGTATAGCCATCATTGAGCTGCTCAAGGGCCATGCCGCCAAAGACTGCCATCCACAAGGCGCAAACCAGCGAAGGCGCAATCAACACGCAAAGGATAAATTCGCGGACTGTTCTGCCTCTGGATATCCGGGCAATGAACATGCCGACAAATGGCGACCATGCAATCCACCAGGCCCAATAGAACGTCGTCCATCCGTGCATATAGCCCAGATCGGTACGTCCATGCGGGATGGATAGCGGCACGAAGTTGACGACATAATCGACCATTACATCGAAGAATCTGCCCAACAGGGCCATGGTCGGGCCAACCAGGATTACAAACAGGAACAAAAGCGCTGCCATGACCATATTGATTTCTGACAGACGCTTAACCCCGGCATCCATGCCAAGCATTACCGAGCCCAGTGCAATGATCGTAATACCGACAATAAGCAGGACAATCACTGTGTTTGTCGGAGCAATACCGAAGATGTCGTTCATGCCGGCTGCAATTTGCTGTGCACCCAGGCCGAGCGATGTGGTCAGGCCGAACAGGGTGGCAAACACGGCAAGTGTATCGATTATATGGCCGGTCCAGCCCCAGACGCGTTCGCCAAATAATGGATAGAATGCCGAGCGTAATGTCAGCGGAAGCCCGAGGTTGTAGCAGAAGATCGCCAGGGAAAGCCCGACAACCACATAGACAGCCCAACCGCTGATTGCCCAGTGATAAACCGTACCGACAATGCCCATATTCTCATTGCCTGGTATTGCGGGGTCCTTGCCGAGCGGCAGGGTATTCAGCTCAGCCAGCGAATAATACATTGGCTCAAGAACACCAAAGAACAGCAAGCCAATGCCGATACCGGCAGAAAACAACATCGCGATCCATCCGGCATAGCTGTAGTCCGGCTTGGCGTCCTTGCCGCCGATCCTGACCTTGCCGAGTGGCGACAGTGCGAGGAAGAAGCAGAAGACAACCATGATGTTGACTGCCCACATCAGGAACCAATCAAATGTGCTGGTAAGAAACGGGCGCAGCCAGCCGAAAAACTCTGCCGTTGCTTCCTGATTTGCCAGAGCAATCAGAACAAAGCCCATGATAACCACACCGGAAATGACAAAAACCGGATTGTGAATATCCAGCCCGAACGGTCGGATATTGTCCTGGCCCAGTTCATATTCTGTGTTGAAATCCATTACGCGTGGATCTGGATCCAGCATTTTTTTTGTCTCGGCCATTCCGGTTCTCTCCCTACCTGTCAATTGCCGTTGAGGTAATTTTGCACCTGCGAGTGCAAAATCCCCAAGCACAGACTACAGCAGATTCGGAGAATGCCTAATTCAAAGGCAGAGAATGTGGATAACCCTCTTATTTCAGCAACTTGTCATCTATGTTCGGCTCCCTGAAATCAGGGATTCGAGAGCTCACTCCTCCGGGCAAGGCATTCCCGCAGCGCCCCAGGCCATGACATCATTGATATGTTCAATCAGCGAATAAGGTGCCGGTTCACGTCCGCCGCCCGGAGCCCAAGCCCAGTGCAAAATAAGGTCGTGGTCCAGATGTTCAGCCAGCTCCTGCCATGTCCGGTCACCGTTACGCTTGGGATCGCGCAATTGCTGGCAGATTTCATTTGAACTCTTGCCAAACCAATCGGCTTCTGCAGGAGCCAGTTGCCATTCCATATTCACCATGGGAGCGGCATGGGCGACCGTATTGCCTCTGTCACTCTTGATGTGGCAGGTGCCACAGGCAACAAACTCGGCACCAATCCGGCTTTCACCGGCGCTGATATTCATGCCGTGCGGTCTTGTCTTGCCGTAGCTCGGACCGGACCACATTGGGATACCGCTCTCACCGGTATGACAATTGGCACATCGGGGATGGGAGGCAACTTCATACACCCTCGACCAGGCGTCGAGCCCCGCTTCCCTGCTGACTGATCCCTCCTCAGGGATGTTGATTTGAACCGTTTCATTGGCAGCGAACGCTGTGCTTGCCACGGCAATCAAAACGCTGAAGCCCAGATATGCAGTTTTCATGATCGGCAGCCTCAAACGAAATCGACGTGTTTGTTGAATGGCATTTCGCGAATTCGCGTGCCGGTGGCAGCGAAGATCGCATTTGCCAGAGCGGGTGCAGCGGGAGGTACCGGCGGCTCGCCAATGCCACGGATCTTTTCGCCGCTTTCCAGCCCCTTCACGAAAATTTCCGGACACTGATAAAGCCGCATGGCCTCATGATCATGATAGTTTGTTTGCTCCGCCATGCCATCCGAATAGGTGATCTCGCAATTCATTGCGTGACCCAGACCAAAGACAACGCCACCTTGCACCAGATTTTCGAAATTTACCGGATCGATGACGCGACCGACATCACAGGCAACCCAGACCTTGTCGATCCGGATACCCTCATCCGTATTTGTCACCTCGACTACTTCAGCAGTCGGAACGCCGAAACTTTCGACAAAGGCGACACCCCGGCCCTTGCCTTCTTCGAGCTCGCCGCCCCATGACGACATTTCAGCCACAGTTTCCAAAACCTTCCGGGACACATCGTGATCCATCAAGCGGATACGTTCGGCCATAGGATCGGCCCCTGCCGCATGGATAAGCTCGTCCAGGAAGCAATCGAATTCGAAACCGGCGCCGGGAGCGCCAACCGAGCGCCAGGAGGAGACCGGCGCCAGTTCCGTAGCGCGATAGGCGCGCATTCGAAAGTTTGGAAGCGCATAGGGGTTGTTCCAGGAACCGGCTGAAATTTGGGAATCCGGACCCGGAAGTGAAATATTTGCCCGAGTCATCTGCGAGGCGATAACGGAAGGAGAAGCGATTTGCAGATCGATCGTCTCTACCTTGTCATCTCTGACAACACCGCGCCCGCGCCCGATCGACAGGTGACGGGGAAAATCATGGGCAAAATCCTCTTCACGGCTATAAGTCAGTTTGACCGGTGTACCACGCATCTGGTTGGCAATCTCGGTAGCCTGCTTGATATGTTCATATTCAAGCCGATGGCCAAAGCTTCCGCCCATATACTGGTTGTGCAACGTGACCTGATCCTGCTGATGGCCGGTGATTGCCGCAACAAGCACTTGCAATTGCCGCTGGATCTGATGGCCGGTCCAAACTTCCACACCATCGTCGGTAACTCTAACGATTGCGTTGAGCGGTTCCAGCGGAGCGTGCGCAACGTAGGGCGAACGGTACTCGGCCTCGATTACATTTCCGGTCGCCATCCCCAACTCCACATCGCCGTCATGGCGCCATTCGGAATCAAGGTTTTCTTCAGTAAAGGATTTGGCAACTTCCGCCCAATGGTCATCCTGTTCGGCGGGATAGGGGGCTGGACCCCAATCAAAATCAATGGCTTGGGCAGCCTGAATTGCGCGCCAGGTATTGTCTGCAATCACGGCAATACCACCGGTGATTTCGACGATCTTCTTCACGCCACGCATTTTTTCAGCTTCAGCTGCGTCATAGTCGTTAAGCGGGCCGCCCTGGCGGGGATTGACGGCAATTGCGGCGTACACCATGCCATCAACAGATATATCAATCCCGTAATCCAGCGTACCGGTAGACTTGCCGACAATATCGAGACGCTGCATTTCCTTGCCAAGCATCCGCCATTGTGAAGGATCGCGAAGCGTTACATCCCGAACCGGTTCGATATCTGCGGCGATGGCTGCCAGCTCCGTATATTTCAGTTCCGAACCATCCGGCAGTTGGACCGCGCCATTTGCGGTCTTGAGTTGTTCGACCGGAACGCCGCTCTTCTTCGAAGCGGCAAGCTTCAGCGTTTCGCGGGCAACGGCTCCGGCATGGCGCAGCTTTACATAGCTGTCAGCTATCGAGGTCGAGCCGCCTGTTCCCTGAAGCCCCATTACCTTCAGGACACTTCCCATTACACCACGCATGGATTCCGCAACCATGCCTGTATCGGTTGCCATGAAGGGTACAGCTTCTTCTGCCATTGCAGTGTTCCAATACGCACCGCTTGGCTTGCCAAAATCGGTTTCAAACTGGCCGAACTCGATGTCCAGTTCTTCGGCAATCAGGGCCGCCTGGGAGGATACAACACCTTGCCCCTTGTCTCCGTGAGGGGTGATCAGCGTGACTTTCTCACTATCGACGATGACCCACGGATTGAATGTCGCTGCACCTTCGGCCAAATCGTCCTCAAGCGGATTTTTAGGCGTCCGCTTGACCATGTAAGTGCCGAAAGCAACACCACCGGCGATTGCGACTGCGCCAACCAGGAAAGTACGCCGGGCAATCTTTGCTACAGGTCCCATATCATGCACTCCTCAATTTGGCGGCAGCGGTCTTTACTGCTTCACGAATGCGCGGATAGGTACCGCAGCGGCAAAGATTGGCCGACATGGCACGGTCGATATCCTCGTCGGTCGGATTATCGTTAAGGTCAAGAAATGCCGCGGCAGCCATGATTTGTCCGGACTGGCAATAACCACATTGGGCAACCTGATGTTCAACCCATGCAGCCTGGACTGCATGCAGGGCTTCAGGCGTTCCAAGACCTTCAATGGTCGTAATTTCTCCATCGACATCACCGGCCGCCATTTGGCAGGAACGGACGGCCATTCCGTCCACATGCACTGTGCAGGCGCCGCACTGGGCAATACCGCAACCATATTTGGGGCCGGTGATCCCCAATTCATCCCGTAATACCCACAGAAGTGGCATGTCTTCCTCGACATCAGCTTCAAGCTGACGCCCGTTTACAGAAAACTTCATGGTTTAACTCCAGATCAATTGGGCTGCCTTACTGACCGCAATATGGCTCGGTGCCCTGTTAATATCACTTGCAATTCGCGACAAAACTATAACATGTTACGCCAATCGACTTGAACCATGATCTGTTGGCTGGACTATGTCCTGTTACATAACAATAACAGAAACTTCCACGACTTTAAGGCGAGGATTGCGTCAATGACTACAAAAACACGTTACGACCTGGCCAAGAAGATCGAGCAGATTAGCGCTGTCCTGAAAATTTCATCTGAACGTATTTTGCGGCGCGCCGGGCTATCTGTTGATTTCCTGAGCGAAGCCCATCCCGGCGTAGATACCAAACAATATTTTGCCATTTGGGAAGCGATGGTGCACGAAGCAAAACGTGACGATCTGCAATTGTTTCTGGGCAAGGTTTTTGCGCGCGGTCCATTCATACCACCCGTTTTTGCATTTTCCTGCAGTCCCGATGTTGAAACAGGGCTGGCACGTCTTGCACTGTTCAAACCGTTGATCGGACCAATACGGCTCAAGCTTGAACGAGAACCCGATGCCTTGACCATGGAATTTGGTTCTGTTGATCCAGCGGTTCCGATCCCTGATAGCCTGGCTCCATTCGAAATCGTCTATTTTCTGGAGCTGGTCAGAAACTTCACTACCGAGCATATTGTTCCGCTCCGGGTAGAAATGCCTGGCGATCACAAGAATATGGCTGAACTGGAAGAGCATTTTGGTATCAAAGCCATAGCCGCAGATACTTGCAGGCTGGTCTTGTCGGATGAGGACGCAAGGCGTCCGTTGATTTCTGAAAATGAAGAATTATGGGAATTTTTTGAACAGGATCTGCGCCGTCAATTGGCAAAACGAGACCAGCAAACGAGGATGAGCATCAGGGTCAAGAATGTGCTCCTCGAGATGTTACCAAGCGGCCTGTCTTCCTCGGAGATTGTCTGCCAAAGGCTAGGTGTGAGCAAACGAAGCCTGCAACGTGCACTGCAGGGCGAAGGAGCTTCTTTTCAGGGCATTCTTGATGCCACAAGATCTGAACTATCTCTGCACTATCTCTCCAGGGATGAGCTCAGCGTCGAGGAGATTTCCTATCTGCTTGCCTATCGGGACCCAAACTCATTCTATCGTGCCTTTCAAGGCTGGACCGGCATGACACCGGCGCAGGCTCGTGGCCAGAGCGCCCATTGAATCCAGGGTCCTGACCCTAACCCAATTCCAGCGTTGTGCTTCCGAATATGAAGGGCGTTTGCATTGGTGGAGTTTCACCGCGATACATGCGCGCTGTTTCAAATACCGGTGACAGGCCGAAGCTTTTTGCCATGTTTGCCCCCTCGGCATTTGCCTCGGGAACATCGATAACTACCGTGGCATCAGGCTCTGCAATTGCACAGCATTCAACAAAAAGGCTTCCTGCAGCGTCCTGTGAAAGTGCAAAAAGCGGACCTATCTTGTAACCCTCGTGACATTTTCGGATCGTGGCAAACCCGGCAAGCTCTCCATTTTTGATTGCCGCAAAGGAATGCCTTTGTGTTTGTTCATCCGGCAATAACCAGTGCCGCAGAAACTCCGATCTCACTGCCGGAAAACATTTGCCGTCGAGCTCATGAATCTCATCCATGTAGATATCGGCAACGCGATTGATCTCATATGGATGTTTTTCATCGGGATCAATTTCCGGCTGTCCGGCATATCGTATTGTCCTGTGGGCAAAATCAAAACCGCTTTTCTTGTAGTTGTCCTGTTGCTCGACGACACCGTCCAGCCCGATGGTCCGGCCTTCGAGAAGGGACATGCCGGCATTCCAGGTAGCAAGGCCGTAACCCATTCCACGATAGTTCGGGTGAACAATGTAGAAGCCGAGAAAACCGAAATCCTCGCCATAGCGCACCACCGAAATCGAGGAGATCGGGATGCCTTGCAAATATCCCATCAGGAAACCGCTGGAATCGGCGGTAAAGAAGGGCGCAAGATCATCATGACCCGGGTTCCAGCCTTCTGAATGTGCCCATTTGATCGCCGTTACGAATTCATCCGGGCTTGCCTTGCGTATCTCGAAATTGTCCATTTGATTGTGATATCCCGAAAGTGTGGTCCGCACGCGTCGCAATTGAAATCCCTAAATGTGACATTACCCATCTTGCGGCAAAAACTGAATCTGGAAAACCGCTGATTTTCTGACCAGGTGTTAATCAGTTTAATGAATTGGCAGATTGACGAAATGGTTCCCGTCCATCACGATCAAAAAATTCGCCAATAAGCTTCAAGGACAGTAACCCAGTTGAGTATGGCCAAATATCCCACATCGGCAAATGTCTGTCTCGGCATTCTCACCATCATCGCTTGCGGATGGGTGATGGTAATAGGCCGCGGGATCATAGTGCCGATTTTGTTCGGCGCTCTAATGGCGTTTCTGATGTATCAGCTTTCCGTGGTCATTGGCGAAATACCAATAATTGGCAGGCACTTGCCGAAGTTTGCCAGAATATTCCTGGCAACACTTGTTGCGGTCATAGCCATTTTGGTTTTGACCGCCATATTTACCCGGAACCTGGAGCAGATCGCCCGTGTCGCGCCGGGTTATTTTGACGCTTTTTCAGAACTCATAAACAAGATAGCGGCCTTCTTTCATTTCGAGTTGAGCCTCACCTGGCAGAACATCCAAAGCACGCTTTTCGCGGACATTAAACTCGATGCGGCGATACGGTTTGGACTGGGATCAATTTCGGTTTCAATCGCACATGCATTTCTGATCTTTATCTATGCAGCATTCTTCCTGGCAGAGCGCAGGCATCTGGATGCCAAGCTTGCGATTGCGTTCAAGGACAGGCAGACCCGGGAAACAATTCAGTCCGTTCTGAGGCGCATTGCCGACAATGTCGGAACCTATATTGCGATCAAGACGCTGGTGAATGTCATTCTGGGCGTCGTCTGCTGGCTGGTGCTGACCCTGTTCGGGATAGAATATGCGATCTTCTGGGCGCTTATCACGGCAATCTTCAACTACATACCCTATGTCGGTTCGCTTTTTGCCGTCATGCTGCCGGTTTTCGTTTCCATCGGGCAATATGAAACGATTGAGACGACCCTGATATTGCTGGCAAGTCTGATCTTGTTGCAGAACTTCATCGGCTACTATCTGGAGCCGCGCATGCTGGGCAGGGGTCTGAATATGAGCCCGCTTCTGATCATAATCTCGCTGGCTGTCTGGACCGGATTGTGGGGCGTTGCAGGAGCAATCCTCTCGCTTCCGATGACAGCAGCCATAATCATCGTGCTCGAATCCATCCCTTCAATGCGGCCTTTTGCAATTTTCATGAATGCAGGAC
>JBPCWJ010000121.1:0-5924 GCA_051009635.1 Rhizobiaceae bacterium | reverse complement strand
TTTGCCTGTTCGCAAAGCGCTGCAAATGCAGCAGGCTCATGAATTGCAATATCCGAAATTACCTTGCGGTCGACTTCGATACCCGCCTTTGTCAGTCCGTCGATGAAACGGGCATAGGTAAGGCCGTGCTCGCGGGCAGCAGCATTGATGCGCTGTACCCACAGGGAACGGAAATTCCGCTTGCGGACACGCCGGTCACGCGTTGCATATTGCTGCGAACGCTCAACTGCCGATTTTGCAGTCCGGATCGTATTCTTGCGACGGCCGTAAAATCCCTTGGCCTTTTTGAGAACCTTTTTGTGTTTGGCGTGAGAAGCCACGCCGCGTTTTACACGTGCCATGGTCGTAACTCCTTATTTTCTGCCACGCTGGTAAGGCATGAATTGCTTGACGATGCGAGCATCCTGATCGGATAGCACAGTTGTTCCCCGCGCCTTGCGAATGAAGGCCTTGGAGCGCTTGATCATGCCATGCTGCTTGCCGGCCTGCTGAACCTTGACCTTTCCGGTCGCGGTTATCTTGAAGCGCTGTGTCGCGCTTGATTTGGTCTTCATTTTGGGCAGTTGCGTTGTCCTTGTTTCTGTTCGCCGCTATCGGGCGAAAATCAAAAAGCACCGCCGACCAAAGCAGTGCTTCGCTTTGCAATCGCCATGGCATGCCCTGCCAGACAATTGAACCGCGCGGGTTATAGAGCGAAGTCTTGTGCAGCGCAAGGGGGAGGGTCAGAAACAGGAAACCCGCCAAGAATGGCGGGTTTCAATTAAATGCACTTTGTATTCCCTTGTGAAAGCCAATCGGCCCTGTTCAAGGGATCATTCCCAACGGCCTATTTGGAAGGTGCAACCACCATCATCATCTGGCGGCCCTCCATTTTGGGCGAAGCTTCTACCTTGGAGATTTCGGCAATCTCGTCGCGGGCGCGCATCAGGACCTGCAGGCCAAGTTCCTGGTGCGCCATTTCGCGGCCCCTGAAACGCATGGTCAACTTGACCTTGTCGCCATCTTCCAGAAACTTTCGAACCGAACGCATCTTCACTTCGTAATCGTGAACATCAATGTTCGGACGCATTTTGATCTCCTTGACCTCCTGCGTCTTTTGCCTCTTGCGTTGTTCGGCTGCTTTTTTCTGGGCCTGGTATTTATACTTGCCCAAATCTAGAATCTTGCAGATTGGCGGATCGTTATTCGGGGAAATTTCCACCAGATCGAGGCCGACTTCCTCTGCCATTGCCAATGCGGCTTCGGTGTCGACAACCCCTCTGTTTTCGCCTTCTGCGTCAATTAACTGGATGTTTGGTACGCGGATGTCCTGGTTGGACCTTGGTCCATCCTTGACAGGTGCTTGCGCTCTATGCGGTCTGCGAATGGTCGTGTACTCCTGATTGTTTCGTCAAATACCAAAAGGCAGTGTACGGCATATTGTCCTATCCCGCAGCACCACCTTCATTTCAATTAACACGAATCATTGTCAAAATCATACGAAAAACCATAAACATCTTATGCAAATTTAAAATTCGGGCTGAATACCTATTTGGGAGGCCAAAATTGGAAGCAGAATCCAGAGAAGTAATTGAGGCTGGAACGGGGGATAGTACCCGAAAAATTACCGTGCGAAGCCGTAAGGGAGCAAATCCTGGCCTTGTCTGGCTTGGCGGATATCGTTCGGACATGGCCGGTACAAAGGCGCAGGCGCTGGATGAATGGTGCGCGCGCACCGGACATGCCTATTGCAGGCATGACTATTCCGGTCATGGAGAATCGGGCGGTGAATTTCGCAACGGAACCATTTCGCGATGGCTTGAGGAAAGCCTTGCCGTGTTTGACCAGTTTACGAAAGGTCCGCAAATCCTGGTGGGATCGTCCATGGGAGCGTGGATTGCCTTGCGCATGGCCCAGGAACTGAAGCAACGCGGTGAATCCGATCGTCTGCATGCCATGTTGTTGATTGCACCCGCACCTGATTTCACACACGAATTGATGATGCCGCAACTATCAAACGCACAGTTTGCTGAACTCGAGGAAAAAGGATTTCTGGAAGAAGCATCTGAATACTCGGACGAACCCAATATCTACACCATGGCATTGTTCGACGACGGTGAAGAAAACCGCGTCATGACCGGAACAATCGATACTGGCTGCCCGGTTCACATTCTACAGGGTATGCAGGATCCCGATGTTCCATGGGGACACGCACTGAAACTGACCGAATTCCTTCCGGGAGAAAATGTCTCCATGACGCTAGTAAAGGATGCAGATCACCGGTTTTCCAGAGATGGTGACATCGCCTTGATTTTGCGTATCGCGGAAATGCTGGCTCAAGACAATAATTCGGATTGACTTTGGATGGGCAAGGGCTGTTGACTGCCCATTTCTTGCCAAATGGGAGTCTGCCAGATGAATAACCTGCCGGGAAAAATGCGTGGCGTGCTGCTGACCGGGCATGGTGGATTTGAGTGTCTGGAATATCGCGACGAACTGGCAGTTCCTGCGCTAAATGCAGGTGAGGTTCTTGTGAAGGTAGGCGCGGCTGCCGTAAACAATACCGATATCAATACAAGGGTAGGCTGGTATTCAAAGGGTGATGGTGATGCCGAAGATGCTGGCTGGTCCGGCAATGCACTAAATTTGCCCCGTATTCAGGGGGCAGATGTCTGCGGAACAATCGCTGCGGTTGGTGAGGGCGTGAGTGCTGAACGTGTCGGCGAGAGGGTTATCATCGAACCTTGTCTTTGGGAGGCTGACGGGAAGAAACTCGAAACTGCCTGGTATTTCGGCTCGGAATGCGACGGCGGATTTGCCGAGTATACCAGGATTGCTGCCCGCTATGCACATCCAGTTGATTGTGAACTCAGTGACGTGGAACTGGCATCTTTTCCCTGTTCCTATTCAACGGCAGAAAACATGTTGACGCGTACCGCGTTAACCTCCGGCGAGACCGTGCTTGTAACCGGCGCTTCAGGTGGCGTGGGTTCAGCCGCCATTCAGTTGGCAAAGGCGCGTGGCGCAAAGGTGATTGCCATCACCTCTGCATCCAAAGCTGGGGCCATTGCCAAGATCGGTGCAGATCAAGCCCTGGACCGTGATGATGATTTGGTCGAGGTGCTGGGAACCAACAGCATTGATGTCGTCATTGATCTGGTTGCAGGGCCAAAATGGCCGAAATTGCTGGATGTTTTGCGACCGGGTGGGCGCTACGCTGTGTCAGGGGCGATTGCCGGACCGATTGTCGAACTGGATGTCCGGACCCTGTATCTGAAGGATCTCAGCTTTTTCGGCTGCACGGTTCTCGAGCCCGTCGTTTTTGCCAATCTGGTGAAATTGATCGAAGCCGGAAAAATCAAACCGCTGGTAGCCGAAACTTATCCGCTCGCTGAAATTGTCGAGGCACAGAAGTCTTTCCAGCAAAAATCGCATATCGGGAAGATAGTTCTTGAGGTGGCGCAAACATAAACCAACGCGTCGTCAGCCGACACCAATCAGGACGCCTGCGGCAAAGACCAGCGCGCCGCCCAGCACGACCTGGAATATGGCCCGGCCCCATGATGTTTCCATATATTTGTTTTGTATCCAGGCGATTACCCACAATTCCACGAAGACGATCGCTATGGCCAATGTAGTCGCCGTCCAGAAATCGGGAATGAGATAGGGCAGTGCGTGCCCAAGACCACCAATCGTGGTCATGATCCCTGTAGTAAGGCCGCGCTTGATCGGCGATCCACGTCCTGAAATCACACCATCATCTGATGCAACTTCGGTAAAGCCCATGGAAATTCCGGCACCAACGGAAGCCGCAATGCCTACGAGGAATGTTGTCCAGGTATCATGTGTCGCAAAGGCGGTCGCAAAAATTGGCGCAAGCGTTGAAACTGAACCATCCATGAGGCCCGCAAGGCCGGGCTGAACATAGTTCAGGACAAACTGCTTGTGTTCCATCTCCTTTTCTTCGGCCTTTATGTCGGCAGGTGCGTAGGTTTTTTCGGCTTTCATGGCCGTGCCGATGTGACCGGCTTCGGCCCGGGCCAGATCTCCCAGCAATTTCCGGATGGATGCATCCGTGGTACGCCGGCCGGCTTCAGCATAAAACCTGCAGGCCTGTTCCTCCATGGCGGCTGCCTGTTTGCGTACTTCATCAACGCCCTTCGGCTTCACCAGCCAGTCCGGCTTTCTGTCATAAAATCCCTTTACATGCTCGCGCCGGATCAGCGGGATGGTCTCGCCGAACTTTTTGACATGCATGTCGATCAACCATTTGCGATGTTCATCTTCCTCTTCGGCCATCTCATCAAAGATCTTTGCCGAATCCGGATAATCATCACGCAGCCATTGGGCATAGCTTCGGTAAATGCGGCCATCGTCTTCTTCTGACGAGATTGCCAGGGCGAGGATTTCCTGTTCGCTTAAACTATTGAAATCACGTCGTCGATTGGGCAGAAACCGGCCTAGCATGAGAATCCCTTTTTAGAATAATTCTAATTTATATATACCACTATTTCTGCCAATCAAACCGGTATTATTGTCATGCATTATCGGCAAAGCGTGATTTGATGTTATCCTTTCCGAAAACAATATTTTTCATGAGCAATAATTAGAGTCAGGAGTATTTCATGGGATTGTTCAACCGGTTACTGGACCGGATCGGGCATGGAATGGCAAAGGCGCTTTCCCATCAGGTTTCGGGTTATGAGCCTTATACGCCATCGGACTACGATACGCTCTGGGCCACTTTGCAGCCTGGCGACATATTGCTGATTGAGGGCAACCAGCTGGTTTCATCAACCATCAAGTACTTGACCAATTCTACCTGGAGTCACTCCGCGATCTATGTGGGCCACATCCTGCCGCGCCCTGCCGATGGATCTGAGCGGCCGCGACTCGTCGAATCGATCCTGGGAGAAGGATGTATTGCCGTTCCGCTTTCACGATATTCAACTTTTAATACCAGAATTTGCAGGCCGGTCGGCCTTACACCGGAAGATCGCAACAAGGTCGTTGAATTCATGATTTCCAAGATCGGTACCCAGTACGATCTTCGAAACATCTTTGACCTGCTGCGATACTTCTTCCCTGTACCGGTACCGTCGCGTTTCAGACGTCAGATGATCGCCTTTGGCTCGGGGGAGCCGAGTAAGGCAATCTGCTCCTCACTGATAGCGCAAGCATTTCAATCGGTAAAATATCCAATTCTTCCGGAAGTTACGCGCGCTCCCGGCAGGGCACATGCAGAATCCAGATATTCAAGGCGCGAAATCCTCCATATCCGGCATCACTCCCTGTTTGCGCCGCGAGACTTTGATTTGTCTCCATATTTCCAGATCGTCAAACCAACGATTGAAGCAGGTTTCGACTACAAGAAGCTTCATTGGAGTGGAAAGATCTCAGATCGAGATGTTCTGAGAAGTCAGGGAATGGAAACCGAGGCAAAGGGCGCCGGGGAAGTCGAAACCTGAAGACCGGCTACTGGCACAGAAGATAGGTGCAGTTTCGTCCATGGCATCCCTGATCAAAATGAAAATGATTGCGATGGGCAGCATCGGCATCCGGCCCCAGCACGGTGGTGAACATTTTGCAGGCAATCGCATGGCTTTGGGCTAGAAAGGCTTGTTCCTCGGTCTTTGACCTTTCCAGCGGATCTGCTGGTTCTGTTTGCTCGGCTGGTTCCTCATTTTCAGAAGTGGTCTGACCGTCACCTGACAAATGCGGCCAATGTTCTTCTACCGTTATTGTGCGGCCATCTTCCAGCCTGAAACCGGAGATATCGATTGCATTTGCAAAGGAATGTTCAGACAATTTGCCTGAACTTGCCCTGTTTCGCCTGCGGCACTGATATCCGGGGCCAGTTACAAGCTCGGCAATCGGGGATCCCAATGCTGCTTCGGCGATCACGGAGGCTTTGCCGGCAAAATCGGCAAGGGTGATCGCAATCC
>JBPCWJ010000120.1:0-2960 GCA_051009635.1 Rhizobiaceae bacterium | reverse complement strand
GACGACGTGATAAAATCGTCCAGATAAAGCAATATATCTCGTCTCACCGAAGCTTCATACACGGCACAATGCCGCTAACCTACGGAAAAAACGTCACTTTTTTGTGTGAACCTAGAATCCCCGTCACTGGTGTGACTGAGTGGTGGAGCTAGGCGGAATCGAACCGCCGACCTCTTGAATGCCATTCAAGCGCTCTCCCAACTGAGCTATAGCCCCGGCCGGTAAACCGGTAATTTTGCGCCTTGCATGGATCGCAAGGCGCTGGACAATCATGAAATGACGTCCGACCAGTGAAAGAGCTTCTAGCGGGGCATGTCTCCCAAATCAAGCTCCAACTTCTGGCCTGACCGCGTCACATTTCCTTTTCGTCTTCCACATCGCCGATCACGTCGGAAAGATCATCATCCTCGTCTTCATCCTCGAGAAATGCATCCTTGTCAGATTCGTCATCATCATCGATTTCTATCTCGACGTCGGGAATGTCAGGAATGACTTCTGCGTCATCCTCATCCTCATCCTCATCGTCCGCATTATCTTCAGCATCTTCGAGGCTGATGATTTCGGGACCTTCCGCATCAAGGACTTCTTCCTCTTCGGCGGCCTCCGGTTCCTTCTTTTCAGCTTCTTTGGTTTCGACTACCTCTTCCTTCTTCGGCTTTACTTCCTCTTTTTCCTCAAAAAAGGACAAGGGATAGGATTTGCCGGAATAGGGCGAAACGATCGGATCCTTGTTCAGATCATAGAATTTCTTGCTTGTTTCGGGACAAACCCGTTTGGTGCCCAGTTTACTTTTTTCCACTTGCGCTACCTCGGTTATAAAAACGGGTTTCCATAGCCTCACCGCAAGCAAGTGTCAAAACCCAATTTCATATCTTTTGCAGATACCGCAATTATTTTTTTTAGGCAGGCCCAAAGCTGGATGACGCAGATATGCAAACATGCTAACTAATCGCCTGTTCCGGCGGGCGAGTTCCGCATAATCACTTTTTTCGAAGTCCAACCCGTTATGTCTCATAAAACACCACCCCAGCCGGTTTCTGCTGGCCGTTCGAAAGGATTGTCCGGGACGGCAAAAATTCCCGGCGATAAATCCATTTCCCATCGATCCATCCTGCTTGGCGGTCTGGCCTCCGGACTGACCAGCGTAACCGGCCTTCTGGAGGGAGAGGATGTGCTGCATTCTGTCGATGTCGCCCGCGCGCTGGGTGCCGTAATCGAAAATGATGCGGAAGGAAGCTGGAAGATTCAGGGAACAGGCAATGGCGCCTTGCTGGAACCGGAAAACCCGTTGCAGTTTGGAAATTCGGGGACCGGGTGCCGCCTGTTCATGGGATTGTTGGGAAGCTACGATTTCCCCTCAACCTTTATTGGTGACGCTTCACTTTCCAGCAGGCCGATGGCCCGTATTCTTGATCCGCTGCGCGAAATGGGCTGCCAGATTATCAAATCTGCTGACGGTGACCGCCTGCCGGTCACCATACAGGGTTCACCTCTGGCAAGTCCCATCCAGTACCGGGTTCCCATGCCGTCTGCCCAGGTCAAATCAGCGGTATTGCTCGCCGGATTGAACGCGCCAGGTATTACCACCGTGATCGAACCGGTCATGACGCGTGATCATACGGAAAAAATGCTGGCCGGCTTCGGTACTTCCCTGGAGGTGGAAACCGGCAAGGACGGCGTACGCCACATCCGGGTCGAGGGGCAGGGTCAGTTGAATGGCCAGACAATTGAAGTGCCTTCTGACCCGTCTTCGGCGGCATTTATCATCGTTGCCGCGCTGATTGTTCCTGATTCGCAGGTGGAAATTCCAGGCGTTTTGATGAATCCCACCCGTACCGGCCTGATAACCACGCTTTTGGAAATGGGAGCCGATATTACCATTCAAAACCGAAGAGTGTCCGGTGGTGAGGAAATCGCCGATCTGCTGGTAAAATCCAGTCAATTAAAGGCCGTCCGGGTTCCGGGTGAACGGTCCGCATCGATGATTGACGAATATCCGGTTCTGAGCGTTGCAGCCAGCTTCGCCGAAGGTACAACCCATATGGAAGATGTGGGCGAATTGCGCGTCAAGGAATCCGACCGCCTTGCTGCCGTCGCGCGTGGGCTGGAAGCAAACGGAGTTGAGTGCACGGAAGGCGAGGACTGGTTCGAGGTTACTGGCAGGCCCGATGGCAAGGGCTATGGAGGCGGTGCGGTCAAGACCCATCTGGACCACCGCATTGCCATGAGCTTTCTGGTGCTTGGCATGGCCAGCGAAAACGCCGTCACGGTTGACGATGGTAATCCGATTCGCACCAGCTTTCCCGAATTCATCCCGCTTCTGACCGGGCTAGGTGCGAGTTTTGGTGATCAGGAATGATTGTTGCCATTGACGGACCTGCTGCTTCGGGAAAAGGCACGCTTGCGCGTCGTCTTGCCGCTCATCTGGGATTGCATCACCTGGATACCGGCCTGACATACCGCGCGGTGGGTCGGGCGTTGATGCAGGTTGGTCTGCCGCTGGATAATGAGGAACTGGCGGCAGAAGCAGCACAAAATATAGATCTCGCCGGTCTCGATCCGGAAATTCTGTCTGCCCATGATATCGGTGAAGCAGCATCAAAAGTGGCTGTCATGCCTTCTGTCCGCAGGATATTGGTTGACGCTCAGCGGGAGTTTTCCGCCCGCCCGCCGGGCGCTGTTCTGGACGGCCGTGACATTGGCACCGTTGTTTGCCCGGATGCCGACGTCAAGCTCTATGTAATCGCCTCGCCGCAGACTAGGGCGAGGCGGCGATATCAGGAAATTGTCTCGAAAGGCGGTGACGCGGAGTACGAGGAAATACTCGCCGATATCAAGCGCCGCGACGCCAGAGACATGGGCAGGGATGATTCTCCGCTCAAGCCTGCAGCAGATGCCCACTTGATCGATACGACATCTATGGATATAGAGACAGCATTCAGAACGGCATTGGCTTTCAT
>JBPCWJ010000119.1:0-5564 GCA_051009635.1 Rhizobiaceae bacterium | reverse complement strand
GGCTTGGCACCTGGGGGTAGGACCCATTAAATTGAACCGCAGAATGGTTATATGCAGCATGTGGGAAAGACGGTGAAATTAAACCATGATGCGTCAGTACGAACTCGTCGAACGAATTACGAAATACAAGAAAAACGCTGACGAGGCGCTTTTGAACAAGGCATATGTCTACGCCATGCAAAAACATGGCGAGCAGACGCGCGCCAATGGTGACCCCTATTTTTCCCATCCGCTGGAAGTTGCCGCCATCCTTACCAATCTCAAATTGGACGAGGAAACCATCGCAGTAGCGCTTCTGCATGACACGATCGAAGACACAGATGCCACGCGAAACGAGATTGATTCTCTCTTCGGGGAGAAAATTGGTGATCTCGTAGAGGGTTTGACAAAGTTAAAGCGTCTGGACCTTGTTTCAAAAAAGGCTGAACAGGCTGAGAATCTACGACGGCTTCTGCTTGCCATTTCTGATGACATTCGCGTGCTTTTGGTGAAACTGGCCGACAGGCTCCATAACATGCGGACGCTGGATCATGTGCCGGAAGCCAAATGGGCCCGCATTGCAACCGAAACCATGGAGATCTATGCGCCGCTGGCCGGCCGAATCGGTATGCATGACATGCGGGAGGAATTGGAAGAACTGTCATTCCGCTACATGAACCCGCAAGCCTATGAGACAGTGACTGAACGATTGACCGGATTGGCCGAGAAAAATCGCGATCTGGTTTCCACGATCTCAAAGGCATTGTCGGAAAAATTTGAACGTGAGGGAATTGATGCAACCGTCCGGAGTCGGCAGAAGAAGGCTTTCTCGGTGTTCCAGAAGATGGAGCGAAAATCAGTAGGGCTTGAGCAGCTTTCTGATTTGTATGGGTTCCGCGTGATCGTCGACAATACAGAATCCTGTTACCGGGCTTTGGGGATCGTTCACACCACCTGGCAAATGGTCCCCACACGGTTCAAGGATTTCATTTCAACACCCAAGCAGAATGACTACCAGTCGATACATACGACCGTGATCGGGCCATCGAACCAAAGGGTGGAACTGCAGATTCGTACCTGGGAAATGCATCGTGTCGCTGAATATGGTGTTGCTGCGCATACCTTGTACAAGGACAATCTCGAACCTGGTTCCGACAAGGAGAAGGAAGAGAACGCCTATGAAACCCTGCGTCAAACGATTGCGCAGCTCGCCGAAGGCTTGAACCCGGAAGAATTTCTCGAACATACAAAACTTGAACTGTTTCTCGACCAGGTATTCTGTTTCACCCCAAAGGGCAGGATCATCGCATTGCCGAAAGGCGCAACGCCGATCGACTTCGCGTATGCGGTTCATACCGATATTGGAAATACCTGCGTTGGCTGCAAAATCAACGGCAAGATAATGCCAGTCATTACAGAATTGCAGAACGGTGACGAGGTGGAGATTGTCCGTTCCAAAGCGCAAACACCTCCTGCGGCCTGGGAATCAGTAGTTGTAACCGGCAAGGCGCGTGCAGCAATCAGGCGTGCAACCCGAGTATCTATTCGCAAACAATATTCCGGCCTGGGTTCCCGCATTCTGGAACGTGCTTTTGAACGGGCAAACAAGCCACTTGAGAGCGACGCCTTGAGCGCCGCTCTGCCCCGTCTGGCCAGGGAATCAATTGATGATGTCTACAGCGATGTCGGGCGGGGAGAATTGGCCTCAATCGATGTCATTCGTTCCGTCTACCCCGATTACAAGGATGAAAGGGTAAATCACCGTCCCCAGAACGGGGAGGATGGCTGGTTTGGCCTGAAGGCAGGCAGCAGCATGATCTTCCGTTTTCCGGGAAGCCGCGCAAAGTCAAAAAAGGTAAAAGCCGCAGAAAGCGCCATTCCCATCAGGGGAGCAGGAAGCGATCTACCTGTCAGATTTTCGCCAAATGGCGGAGCTATTCCCGGCGACCGGATAGTAGGCATTATTTCGCCTGGAGAAGGGATTACGATCTATCCCATTCAGTCGAGCGAATTGACCCAGTTTGATGATCAGCCAGACCGATGGCTGGATGTTCGTTGGGATATTGAGGAAGGCAATTCGGACAGATTTCCCGCCCGGATTCGTATTCTTGCGATTAACGAGCCTGGAACATTGGCAAAGATCGCCGAAATAATGGCGAATAATGACGCAAATATTCAAAATCTCTCGATGAAAACAACGACACCCGATTTCATGGAAATGAATTTTGACATAGAGGTGTGGGACGTTGGGCATCTGACCCGGATCACCCGGCAACTGGCATCAAAACCAATTGTGAGCGTCGCAGAACGGCTGATCGGCTAGTCGCGATAAAATTGAATATATGTGGGAATTGATAAATGAACCAAAAGCAAGTGCTTGATATTTTTCGGGATAGTGGAGCGATATTGGAGGGGCACTTTATTCTGAGCTCTGGCCTGCGTAGCCCGGTATTTTTGCAGAAGGCAAGGGTGTTCATGTATGCGGACAAGACATCTCAGCTTTGCTCCGCACTTGCTGATAAAATCCGGCAATCGGATATAGGCAAGATCGACTATGTTGTCGGCCCCGCAGTGGGCGGCATAATTCCGGCCTATGAAACCTCCCGGCATTTGCAGATACCCAATATTTGGGTGGAGCGTGAAGCTGGAGAATTCAAATTGCGCCGCTTTGAAATTCCCGACGGAGCTCGTGTTGTAGTTATCGAGGACATTGTCAGCACCGGGCTTTCGATCCGGGAAACCGTTGAAGCACTAGGAAAAATTGGAGCAAACGTGCTGGCAGCAGCCTGTATCGTTGACAGGTCCGCAGGAAAAGCCGAGGTCGGCGTTCCGCTGATTGCATTGGCAGATTATGAAGTTCCGGCATATCCCGCGGATGAATTGCCACCCGAATTGGCAGCGATTGCTCCGGTTGAACCAGGCAGTAGGCACTTGCACCAAAGTGTAACGGGAAAGGGTTGACTGTCGCACCAAATCATCCCAACAGGGTTTGTTAAGCCTGAGCTGATATACATCTTCATTGTGGAGGCGTTGTAAAAGCAATAGTCTCGATTATTTGACGCAAACATGCGTCAGAACCAGATTTTTGGTCCATGTAATGCTGTTCGGACGCAGAGAACCTGCCAGTTGGCAGGAAAAATTCAGAATTGCGATATGGCCGCGCCGGAGCTGGGTGCGGTCAGCGAAGTATGTCGCAAAACGGGTATTGCGTCTGACTGGTTCTCCACATGCGATCGCTGCTGGCGTGGCTGCCGGCGTTTTTGCCTCTTTCACGCCGTTTCTCGGACTTCATTTCCTGATTGCATTTGCGCTTGCCTACATAATTGCTGGCAATTTCATTGCAGCAGCAATGGGAACATTTTTCGGTAATCCGCTATCCTTTCCATTCATCTGGGCATCAACCTATTCGGTGGGGGATTTTATCCTCTCCGGCGGTGGCCGGCATGGCAGCGAACTGCCTGGCAATGGTCATTTGAAAGTCGGCGAATTTTCAAAAGTTGATATCTTCGAATTGGGATTTTCCGGCATCTGGGAAAAGATAATCGGACTTTGGGAGCCGGTTTTCAAACCCATGACAATTGGAGCAGTACCACTTGGCATTGCAGCCGGAATTAGCGCTTATGTCATCACACGCTGGCTTGCCATCATGTTCCGTACTGCAAGGAAGAAACGGCTTGACGCCAAGGCTGCGCGCGCTGCTGAACTAACGGAGAATGAAGACGCGGATATTCAGGATATTGTCGACATGCCGGCGAAAAAAGAAGACAAGCGAACTGCACCTGAAAAGGTTGAGACAGCCGCCGAATGAAAAATTGACAGGTTTACCTGGTTGAAACAGTGCAGGGACCGGGAGTGATTTGCCTATGATTATTGGACTGGGAAGTGATTTGATTGATATCCGGCGTATTGAACGAACGCTGGAACGCTATAAGGATCGCTTTACAAATCGGGTATTTACCCAATTGGAGCGTGACAAGTCTGACAAGCGCCGCATGCGCGCCGCTTCCTATGCAAAACGATTTGCGGCAAAGGAAGCATGCTCAAAGGCACTTGGAACCGGTATCAGCAGGGGAGTTTACTGGCGGGACATGGGCGTTGTGAATCTTCCAGGCGGCAAACCGACCATGAAACTGGAAAATGGCGCTGCGAAAAGACTTGCCGAAATGGTTCCTGCTGGCTACGAAGCACATATTCATGTGACCATCACGGATGATTTTCCGTTGGCACAGGCATTTGTGGTAATAGAAGCGCGCTCTGCTGGTTCTAACGACTGATTTGGGGTAGGCAGGCGGTTCGACATTTCAATGCATGGCGTTTGTTTTCAGGCGAATTGCAGGATCGACAAAATAGGGATCGCTGGATAACCCATAACTGAACGCAAATTGCCAACTCCCAGGCATCAAACAAATTCTCACCCGAACGGATAGATTATCGTGGCGCAGGACACAAATACGAAAAACGAGAAAAAACAAGGCGGAATGTCAGAGACAATCAAGGTCATTTTGCAGGCCTTGGTTCTCGCCGTCGTCGTAAGGACATTCCTCTATCAGCCTTTTACAATTCCGTCGGGATCGATGATGCCGACCCTGCTGGTTGGGGACTATCTTTTTGTGTCCAAGTTTTCCTACGGATATTCGCGCTATTCGCTTCCCTTCGGACCGGATTTGTTTGATGGCAGAATATGGGCCGGAGAGCCCGAACGCGGACAGATTGTCGTTTTCAAGCTGCCTTCCAATCCAAGCATTGATTACATAAAGCGTTTGGTTGGATTGCCGGGAGACAAGATCCAGATTATCGACGGCGTATTGCATATTAACGGCGAGGCCACAAAGCGTGAGGCGAAGGGAACCTGGACGCCGGAAGATGGCGGTCCTGCAATACCGGTTTATCTGGAGACGTTGCCGAACGGCGTCAGCTATGAGACGCTTGACGTAAATCCGCGAGCAGAAGGCGACAATACGCCGGTGTTTGAAGTTCCGCCCGGCCACTACTTCATGATGGGCGATAACCGGGACAATTCGCTGGATAGCCGCTTCACAGTTGGTTTCGTACCATTTGAAAATCTCGTTGGTCCCGCATCAGTAATTTTCTTCTCGGTCAAGAATGACGCCCATCCCCTGGCGTTCTGGCGCTGGCCATCCGACATGCGTGTGCATCGCCTCTTCAAGGGCCTTTGAAGGTAGGTCAGTTGGCGTCTGCTTCCACGACAAGTGTTGAACGTGGCCGGAAGCGTTTCGGGGTACTCGAAAAGCGAATCGGCTACGCCTTCAATAGTCATGAAAATCTGGAACGGGCCTTGACCCATGCCAGCGTGCGTAAGAAGGCCGATGACGGATTTCACTATGAACGGCTCGAGTTTCTTGGTGACCGGGTATTGGGACTTGCAATAGCTCACTTGCTGAATGACGAATTTCCCCAGGCAAATGAAGGTGAACTGTCTCTTCGTTTGAATGCTTTGGTGAATGGAAAAACCCTTGCGGCAATTGCCGATGACCTGGAGTTGCACGAATTCATACGAACAGGCGGCGATCTGAAGGAACTCACCGGAAAGCGAATGCGTAGTGTAAGGGCTGATGTTCTTGAAG
>JBPCWJ010000118.1:0-3595 GCA_051009635.1 Rhizobiaceae bacterium | reverse complement strand
CATGCTAAATCCTAATGCCAATCCCGGCACAATGCGAGGTAGTTCAAACGAATTTCAGGAAGGTTCAACCGTGGCAATGCTTCCGCGCGTAGACCCTGCGCCGAAGGCTGGCAAGGGAAATCCGATTGCGAGTTTCACAAGGTCGAATGCAGGCTGGCAAGCAACAATCTCGCTCCCGGAAGCAGCGATCCAATTCGGATACAGAGTTGGCGAAGATGGTGATTTTGTTGATACGGGCACTATGCCCAATATCGATCAGCGAACCGGCCAACCCATGCCGGTGACCTGGTTTGCATTGCCACCTGATCAGCCGGCAGGCACCATCTATGTGACCTGGCGCGACAAACGAGGCGAGGAAGCAGGAGTGTTTCCGATAAGTTTCGATCCCGACGATGCGCTTCGCGCCGGACAAAAGCAGATTTTGGAGCAATTGTGGACAGCCTGGGTGGCCTTTCCTGATTCAAACAAGGGTAACGTGTACTTCACCCATCTCATCAGCTACCGATGCGGCATCTCCAAAATCGACTATGCGTATGACAATTCCGGCAATTTCAGGCAGTGGACATTACCCGAATGTGATCCGGCAAACCCGCACAGCGTTCCAACTGACGCAAAAATCTGGGAAGGCGTGCCCACTGGCGCGCAAAACATGCAGGTGATCGTGACCTATTATGACGGCAAACAGAGTGCCAAACGCAATTTCAGCGTCAAATAATCCTGGGCGTAGTCGGGCTCAGAACCCATAACAGATCTTTTGAACACCCACCCTCCCTTGCGAACTGAATTCGTGCAATAAGCCATTTCAATCATTTCGCTGAGTCGTTTTCATGCCCTTATTTGCCATTCCATTTCCAGCCATCGATCCGGTCATGCTGCAACTTGGACCGGTGTCCATCCATTGGTACGGCGTTGCGTATGTCGTGGGCATCTTGTTTGGCTGGTGGTATGCACGCCGCCTCGTTGCAAATGATGCGCTTTGGTCAGGTAAATGCGAAATCAGCCCCCAGGACATAGACGATTTTCTGATGTGGGCTGTAATTGGCATTATCGTGGGCGGGCGTCTCGGCTATGTGCTGTTCTACGACTTCCCGGTCTTCATCCAAAATCCCTTGCGTATTGCCATGCTATGGACCGGCGGCATGAGCTTCCATGGCGGGCTGGCAGGAACGATCGTCGCCATGATCCTTTTCGCCAAAAAACGGGGCTTTTCTATCTATTCCCTGTTTGACATCATCGCCGCCTCGGTTGGAATTGGCCTGTTCCTGGGAAGGTTGGCAAACTTTATCAATCAGGAATTATGGGGTCGTCCGACCGACGTCGCATGGGGATTCGTATTTCCAGCCGCAGGCCCCGAGCCGCGCCATCCAAGCCAGCTTTATGAGGCGGTTTTGGAAGGACTAGTCCTGTTTGTTCTATTGCGCATTCTTACACACACCTATTTCAAACTTCGCCAACCCGGTTTTGTCGCAGGTGCCTTTATTTGCTGGTATGCGATTTCTCGCATCTTTGTAGAATTCTTCCGCCTCCCTGATCAACAAATCGGCTATCTTGCGGGCGGATGGTTGACCATGGGTATGGTCTTGTCCATCCCGATGTTTGTCGTCGGAATCTGGTCAATGGCAACTTCGTCCTCGAGAACCGCGGATCGATGATCTCCAATCCGGGTTCTTCAATGACACCATTAGGTAAGCGCATCGCTGCAATGATCCGTGAATCCGGGCCTATGAGCGTCGCTGAATACATGCATATTTGCCTGAATGATCCTCGTCACGGCTACTATACGCAACAAAAGGCGATTGGCCGGGAAGGCGATTTCATAACTGCTCCGGAAATTAGCCAGATGTTTGGCGAATTGGTCGGAATTTGGTGCATTGCAATCTGGCAAGCCATGGGCAGACCAAATGAATTTGTTCTTGCGGAGGTGGGTCCAGGAAAAGGTACTCTCATGGCAGATTTGCTGAGGGTGACCTCCAACTATCCCGATTTCTCCAAAGGCGTCAAAATCAGGCTAATCGAGACAAGTCCGGCGATGATCGATTTCCAGAAAACCAAATTAAACGCCTATTCTGGCAACCTGGAATGGAGGAATCGCCTCGAAGATGTAGATGGTCTTCCAATGATCCTTGTAGCCAATGAATTTCTGGATGTTCTGCCATTTCGCCAATTTATCAAGACCTCCAGCGGATGGCTCGAACACTGTGTTGGTTTGGCCGGAGAAGATGGACTTGGCTGGGTAACCGGCACTGCCCTGCCCGACCTGCAAAAGCTTCCTGATGCTGCAAAATCGGTGCCCGACGGATCAGTCCACGAAATTTCACCAGCACGCGAAGCTTGGATACAAATATTGTCGGAGCGGCTTGCGGAACATGGGGGCGCAGCGCTGCTCATTGACTACGGTTATGACAAACCTGGGTTCGGCGGCACTTTTCAGGCAGTAAAAGACCACAAATCCGTAAATCCGCTTGCCGAACCAGGCCTTGCTGACTTGACCGGACATGTAGATTTTGCAGCATTGAGGGATATGGCTGAAAGTTCCGGAATTCACACTTCACTAATCATGGCGCAGGGCGAATTTCTTCAACTCATGGGATTGGCCGAACGCGCGGGGGCACTAGGTGCCGATAAGTCACCCGAACAGCAGAATGATATCCGTTCGCAAGCCGAAAGACTGGTCCAGCCGGAACAAATGGGCGACTTGTTCAAGATATTGGCGTTGATCTCACCTGAATCTGCACCGGGAATCAGCAATATTCCGCCGTTTGGCGCCCGGGTTTGACCCCATAATTGACATATCATCGGGTTGAAAGCAGTGTAATCTTGATGAAATGCGGCTTGAAAACAATGGCGGTGCTTCGATGACGAAGCCTGTAAGAATAGTTTGCGATCGTTTAAGCGCGTCAGACTCAGCCATCGTGCACGGTTTCTACACGCGCCAGGGTGGAGTCTCGACCGGTATTTACCGTGGCTTGAATGCAGGATTGGGCTCAGGGGACAATAAAGTCGCCATACTGCAAAATCGGGCATTGATAACTGAAAATCTCGGATTTGCAGACGCATTTCTGGCAACGCCGCATCAAATTCACTCATCAGATGCACTGATTGTCGAAAATCCATGGGAAATTGGCATCCGCCCCAAAGCTGACGGCGTCGTGACAGACAATCCGGGCATAGTAATTGCTATTTTGACGGCTGATTGCGGTCCCATACTGTTCGCCGACAAGAAGACAGGCATAATTGGTGCATGTCATGCCGGTTGGAAAGGCGCGTTGTCCGGAATTATCGAAAACACCATCTCAAAAATGGAAGAACTTGGAGCTGATAGAGAAAATATCTCAGCAGTTCTCGGTCCAACAATAAGCAAGGACAGCTATGAAGTAGGACCTGAATTCGTCCAAAAATTCAGTGAAGATGATGAGGATAATGACCGATTCTTCTCACCGTCACAAAACAAGGATCATTCTTACTTTGATCTGCCCGAATACATTATGTCGAAACTTAAACAGGCCGAAGTTGAAGGTGAGTGGACCGGCCATTGCACATATCTGCATGATGCGGATTTTTATTCATACAGACGAACAACCCACAGAGGCGAACC
>JBPCWJ010000117.1:0-11877 GCA_051009635.1 Rhizobiaceae bacterium | reverse complement strand
GTTTACAGAATCGGCGATTTGACGCCGCAAAATTCCCGCCGTGCTGTTTGTCATATACATGACGATCACAACGGCCAGAATTCCAAATATGAGGGTGTATGCGATCGATAGCCGAACCGATGTAATCGCAAGGATGGACCGCATACGTTTCATTTAGAGCGTTTCTGGTGCCCGCAGGACGTAACCTGAACCGCGTACTGTTTGCAGCAGGGGATGGTCGAAATCCTTGTCGATCTTGCTGCGAAGCCTGGAGATATGGACATCGATCACATTTGTCTGCGGATCAAAATGATAATCCCAAACCTCTTCCAGCAACATGGTGCGCGTCACCACCTTGCCGGCATTCTTCATCAGATATTCAAGCAATCTGTATTCGCGGGGTTGCAGAGGAATTGCTGTATCACCGCGTTTAACCGAATGGGCAAGCCGATCCAGCTCCAGGTCACCAATGCGCAGCTTCGTTTCAGCTTCATCAGGCTTGCGGCGTCTGGTCAGAACTTCAACGCGGGCCAACAATTCCGAAAAGGCGTAGGGCTTGGTGAGATAGTCATCTCCGCCGGAACGAAGGCCCTCAACGCGGTCATCCACCTGCCCCAAAGCGGAAAGGATTAGAGCAGGTGTCTCATGCCCGGTGTCACGCAGTTTCTTCAGCATCGCCAGGCCATCAAGCTTTGGCAGCATCCTGTCGACAATCAGAACATCATAGCGATTGGATTCGGCCATGTGGAGGCCATCCTCGCCATCGCTGGCAATATCGGCTGAATGGCCTACCTCGCGCAGTCCGCGCTGCAGATATTTGGCCGTTTCCGAATCATCTTCAATTACCAGAATTCGCATATCGATAATTTTATCGGAGTTGGATTGTTTATTGAAGCTTTCGTTGAGGACGTTGGACAATTTCTGATACCTCAATAATAATGGGTAGGGACTGGTGGCGGATCCAGATGGGAAAGGACCCGCCACCGGAAACGCGGCGCATATGGGGGCGACCAATAATTACACACGCCGCGCTATTCTGAGCGTGTGGCCGTCAGCCGCGTTTGAACGGTATCGCCACAAACCGGGTTTCGTCACCGCGTCCGATCTGGAAGAGCGTTGCTTTCCTTCCGAGTTCTTCAGCTTCGCGGACGATCTTGGCCACGTCTTCGGGTTTCTTGACCTCTTCACCATTTACCGAGGTGATGATGTCACCTTCCCGCAGACCTTTGTCCGCTGCACTTGAATCCGGCATGACTTCGACGACTGTTACGCCGCCATCTTCATTGGATTCGAGTGCCAAACCCAGCTCACCGGATTTCATCTTTTCGTCATCGGATTTAGGCATCTCGGCGGTTTCAGCCAATTTGCCAAGTGTGACTTCGATTTCCTGGAACTCGCCATCGCGCCAAACGGTTACATTGACCATTTCTTCTGGCTGATAGCCTCCAATCAGGCGGGCGAGTTGACGAGGATTCTTGATGGTCTTTCCATCAACCTCGGTGATGACATCACCAGCTCTTATACCTGCTTCTGCGGCGGGGCTGTCTTCCTGCGGTACGGTAACAATCGCACCGGCGTCTTCTTCAAGGCCAACTGATTCAGCGATGTCGGTTGTTACAGGCTGGATTTGTACGCCTAGCCATCCGCGAACGACGCTACCATTTTCAATCAGATCACTGACAATCTCCTTGCCTGTGGCTGCTGGAATGGCAAAGGCAATTCCAACATTACCGCCGGAAGGCGAAAGGATCTGATTGTTAATTCCAATGACTTCGCCATTCAGGTTGAATGCCGGACCGCCTGAATTTCCGCGATTTACTGCAGCATCGATCTGGATGAAGTCGTCGTAACGGCTTGAACGGATTGCACGCTTGTGCGCTGATACGATGCCAGCTGTTACTGTTCCACCAAGACCAAACGGATTGCCAACTGCGACAACCCATTCACCAACTTTCACCGGATCATCGGCAAAGGAAACATAGGTGAATTCCTTGTCAGCATCTATCTTGAGAACTGCAAGGTCGGTGCGGCTGTCAGCGCCAACCAATTCGGCGTCATATTCTGTGCCATCATCGGTAACAACGGTGAATTTGGAACCGTTTGATACGACATGATGGTTGGTTACGATGTAGCCATCGTCAGACACGAAGAAGCCCGAACCCTGGGACATGCCATACCGGCGAGGGACTCCTTCACCATGGCGGCGTTTTGAGCGACGCTCTGAACGCTTTTCGCCGCGATCAGAATTGTCATCATCATAGAAAAAAGGATTATTGCGGAAGAAAGGCGGGATACGATTGTCGTCTCCACCCCAGAATTCACGACGGTCAAAACGGAAGCCATTATTTGAAACCGGGCGAAGATCAGATTCTACGCGGACGGATACGACGGCTGGTGTCACGGCTTCTACGACATCAGCGAAATTTGGAGTTTGTGGTGCATCAACACGAACCGGATCGGCCCATGCCAATTTAACAGGCGAATATCCTGCAAGTTGAGGGGCGGTACTTAATGCGGTCACAGCGACAGCCGAGGCCAGCAGAATTCCGACCGTTTTTTGTACCGGTTTCTTTGCCTTTTTCATATTTGATTCCCTATCTTGAATTCTTTGTTTCACAAATGAATGCCGTATTGAGGCATCTTGTGGTTTGAAGATAGGGAAGTGATGATTACAGATGCATTTCCGTCAGATTAATCTTTCGTAACTTTCTGATTTGTGGAAAAAGCTAGTTTCCACTCAATTCTCCAGCATGCTGGTGGCAATTTTTGAACTTGCCTCCAATGTTTTATGAACCGGACATTTGTCGGCAATCTTCAAGAGACTGGCACGTTGTTCGTCATCGAGATTTCCGGTTACCCTGATACGCCGTTCAAAACGGTCAATGCGCGAGTTTGAATTGCGCTCTTCATCCGTACATTCGTCGCAGTCCTTTGCGTGAATTTTTCCGTGGTCGACCTCAACTGATATCGTCCCTGGATCAATCCCCTTGCGTTCGGCATACATGCGCAATGTCATCGATGTACAAGCTCCCAAGCCGATGGAAAGGAAATCATAAGGTGTCGGCCCGCTATCCAGTCCGCCGACCGAGGCCGGTTCATCGGCGACAAGATGATGCCGGCCGACGGCGACATTGTTCTGGAATTTGCCGTTTCCTGTTTCTCTCACAATGACCACATCACTTACAGCGTCTTCAGCTGTCGCCTCCTTGAGAGGTAGGTAACGCGTTGCCCATGATGCAATTATGCCGGCTGCGAAAACCGCATCACGTTCTGAAGTCAGTAGATGATCAGCTCCATCGAGCGAAACGAAACTCTTTGGATGTTTTGCTGCGGTATATATCCGGGTTGCATTCTCAATTCCCACCGTCTGATCGGTCGGCGAATGCAACACTAGAAGCGCTTTCCTCAATTTTGAAATTCGATCCGTGACCGAACTTGCTTCAAGATCTTCAAGGAACTGTTTGCGGATCGTAAACTTGCGGCCACCGAGCGTGACTTCAGACTGACCTTCCTCGTTAATCTGGTCGACATTGGCAGCAAAATTGTGCGTGACATGGGCTGCGTCGGCAGGCGCACCGATGGTAACGACCGCCTTGACCTCATCGATCTCGCCTGCGGCTGCCAATACTGCCGCACCTCCCAGGGAATGACCTATAAGGAGGCTTGGGGCATCATGGTTCGTACGCAACCAATCGGCAGCCACAACAAGGTCTTCTACATTTGACGAAAAATTGGTGCTTGCAAACTCACCGTCACTTGCGCCCAGCCCGGTAAAGTCAAAACGCAGAACAGCTATGCCCAGCCTTGCAAGCTCGCCGGAAATCTTGCGTGTGGCGTTAAGGTCCTTCGAACATGTGAAACAATGGGCAAAAATTGCATAGGCCAGAATGTCTCCTGCAGGAAGATCAAGTCTTGCTGCCAGTCTGGCTCCCTTGCTGCCCGCGAATTCCGTTTTGATGACAGATGCGTCCATAATGCTGGTCCCCTTCGAGAGTGATCAGCATTCAAGTGGAAGTTACGCTAATCACGTTCATCCAATATTTTCGTGAGGCGCTCTTTTTCTTCCGCAGAGAGCGTATTGGAACCAGTCTCCGCTTGAGTTGATCCGCGCCTTGAAACCGATAAAAATGCAATTGCACCCAGCAACAATACAAGGATCGGAGTGAACCACAAAAGCATATTTCTAATGGAAAACCTGGGCTTCAGAAGAACAAACTCGCCATAACGACCTACGACATAGTCCATGACTTCATTGTCAGTATCGCCAGCAACCAGTCTCTCACGCACCAGGACCCTTAGATCCTTGGCCAGTTGCGCATCAGAATCGTCTATCGACTGGTTTTGACAAACCAGGCAGCGTAATTCTGCCGATAGGTTACGGGCGCGCTCCTCCAATGCCGGATCGTCCAGAACCTCATCCGGTTGAACAGCGATGGCCGTGTTGGACAGGGCAAAGATAAAGAATGATGCGGCAAGAATCCTAAGCACTTGCATCGGCTGCTACTTCCTTGCGGCGCGCCCTGGCGGTTGTAGGCGCACCAATCCTCAGTCGGCGATCTGAAAGGGATATGAAACCGCCAATTATCATTGATAATGGACCAAGCCAGATCAGGGTCACCAAGGGCTTCCACCAATAACGCACGGTTACCGATCCATCTCTGGCTACTTCACCGGGTGAAACATAAAGTTGAGAGAACCAGACCGTTTCGATGGCAGCCTCGGTAGTAGGCATTCTACGTGTTGTATAAACGCGTTTGGCCGGTTGCATTTCGAATATTCTGCCATTTGGGGCAGTAACCGTAAAAACCACGACATCTTCAACGTAGTTCGAACCCTTGCGCGGCAAGACATTGTCGAATTTTACGGAGTAACCGGCTACATCCACTGTTTGCCCCGGAGTAACGGAAGTTATCACCTCTTCCTGAAATGCTCCGACTCCGACCACACCCAGAAGCGTTAGTCCGAGACCTGCATGTCCCAGGGCACTCCCCCAAATGCTGCGTGGCAATCCTGCCACCCTCTTGAATGCCACTGAAAAGCTTGTCTTTGGCAGCCCTGAACGGGCAAGTACTTCACCGAAGGCTCCCAATGTAACCCAGACACTCACGCCGATACCGATCGCTGCAAGCACTTTAGGGCCGCTAGTTAATGCGAGAACCATTATTGTGGCGATGAGCGCAGCACCTGCTGCGAAATAGAGACGCTGGATTGCACCGAACAGATCTCCGCGTTTCCAGGATAGAAGCGGACCGATGGGTACTGCCAGCAATAGCGGCGCCATGAGTGGCCCAAATGTGAGATTGAAGAATGGAGCGCCAACGGAAATCTTGGCTCCGTTCACGGCCTCGACGACCAATGGATAAAGCGTGCCAACCAAAACAGTGGCTGCTGCAGTAGTAAGAAACAAATTATTGAACACGAGCGCCCCCTCCCGCGAAATTGGTGCAAATAAACCACCTGTCCTGAGTACTGGCGCGCGCAGCGCGAACAGAAAGAGTGATCCACCGATGAAAATTACAAGAATAGCCAGAATGAAAACGCCGCGCTCGGGATCTGTTGCAAAGGCATGAACGGAAGTAAGAACGCCGGAACGCACCAGGAAAGTCCCCAATAGTGACATTGAAAAGGTCACCAGAGCCAACAAGATGGTCCAGACCTTCAACGCTTCGCGCTTTTCCATCACAAGGGCTGAATGAAGCAGTGCTGTACCTGTCAGCCACGGAATGAAGGAAGCATTTTCCACCGGATCCCAAAACCAGTAGCCGCCCCATCCAAGCTCGTAATAGGCCCAATATGAACCCATTGCGATACCCGCAGTCAGGAATATCCAGGCTGCCAGCGCCCAAGGCCGTACCCATCTAGCCCACGCAGCGTCGATACGGCCGGAAAGCATGGCTGCCATTGCAAAGGAAAATGTAATCGAGAATCCCACATAGCCCAGATAAAGAAGCGGCGGATGGATCGCCAAGCCGATATCCTGCAAAATCGGATTGAGGTCCTTACCTTCAAAAGGTGCCGGATCAAGGCGAATAAATGGATTGGAGGTAAAGAGGATAAAGAGAATGAAAGCCACCAATATCCAGGCCTGGACACCCAGTACATTTGCCTTGAGTTGAGGTGGAAGATTCTTTCCAAATACCGCGACAGACGCAGCAAACATTCCGAGGATCAATACCCAAAGCAGCATCGACCCTTCGTGATTTCCCCACACCCCGGTATATTTATAAAGCAATGGCTTAAGGGTGTGAGAATTTTCCCAGACATTCTGTACAGAAAAATCTGAGGTCACATTGGCATTGACGAGCGCTGCAAAAGACAATGCGAGAAATGCAAATGCCGTTGGCGCTGTCCAATTTGCAGTAGCCATTAGTCCAGGGTCATTTCTGTATGCACCAATGATCGGCACGAAGGATTGGCACAGGGATAAAGCCAGTGCCAGTACCAGACAATAATGACCCAGTTCGACCGTCATGGCTTGTTATCTCCCTGCCAAACCCCTTTTTCCTTGAGAGCCTCGGCCACCTCTTTTGGAACGTAGTTCTCGTCATGCTTGGCAAGAACGGAGTCTGCCATCAATGTACTCTCAGGTGTAATGACACCTTCGGTAACCACACCCTGTCCTTCCCGAAACAAGTCCGGAAGTATGCCGGTATAGGCTACCAATATCTCCTGATCTGTATCGGTTACCGTAAATTCGATATCACTGCCCTTCCGGACAATGCTGCCCTCCTTGACCAAACCACCGAGCCGGACACGTTGGCCAATAGTCGCCTTGCCATCGCTGATAATATCCGTGGGCGTATAGAAAAACACAATTTCATCGCGTAGCGCGGTCATGACAAGAAGTACCGCCGCCAACAGTACGGCTCCCATTCCGCCAATAATGGCGAGTCGCTTCTGTTTCCGGGTCATTGGTTCTTTTCTCCTTCGGAGGGCAAGGCACCTTCCATTACTTCAAGCTCCTTCAGAAACTCTGCATTTGAGGCGAAACTGGTTTTGGCAACTGCAATGGCTTCATGCGCCTTGTCCATCTCACCAAGCACGGTGTAGGAGCGGATCAAACGGCGCCAGCCTTCGATGTCGTCGGGATTCTGCTTCAATCTTTCAGCAAGTCCCGCAACCATGTTCTGGATCATTTCCTGGCGCTCGTCAGCATTCAAAGCATTGGCGGCTTCGATATCTTCCGTGCTCGGCCCCGGCCTTGAAGCATCATCGTTGCTGGAAGTTTCCGGTTCAACAGCGATGCCACGCTTTTCCTGGACGGCTGCATATTGCGCACGAGCAGCGGGTAGCCAGGCTGCATTTTCCGGAGATTCGGCGATCAAGGATTCCCAGGCTATTGCTGCTTCCTCCAGTTTTCCTTCCTGGCTCGTTGCGATTGCCAGATAAAACCGTGCTTGGACGTCGTTGGGAACATCAGCAATCACCTCACTGAAGAGCTTGCGGGCATCCTCGGTTACAATTCCCTGTGCTCCCACCACCATTGCTTCTGCCAATGCGACCTTGAACTTTCGACTATCCGGATCAAGCCGCAAAGCATTCCTGTAAGCAATTATTGCATCCTCCACCCGGCCGAGGCGAAGATAGACCGGTGCGACTACCGCCCATCCGCGCAAATCGTCGGGATGGGAGGCTAATCTTGCCTCTGCGCGCTCCAGCAACTGTACGATGGACTGACCGGCAGGATCCCTGTCAGGCCTTGTTTCGATTGCCATGTCCGGGAAACCCGGCTGACCTGAGCCAAGATACGTTGCCAGTGCAACTGCAGGAATGGCCACAATCACTATTGCGAGTATAATTCTGGGTGTATTCGCACCTATAGACGAAAATTCCTGGTCCGAAGAATTCGAAGATGCAATCAGCTTGCGCCCTTCTTCGGCCTTGGCGGCTGCGGCGGCATCTTCGGTCAGACGCCCGATTTCCACGTCGGCATCAATTTCTTCAATTCGTGCCAGATAAATTTCCCGATCGTAATCCAATGCCGAACTTGCGGGTCCGGAATTTCTGAGCACAGGCATGATTACCGATGCGAGCGCGACGATTGTCAGGAATATGGCAATAACCCAAAATATCATGCTCTATACATAGCCTCAAATGGCGAGGACACAATGCGATGTTATGTATCGGGGTAATTCATCAACTTACAGGCCCCCAAGTTCACGTTTACGCCATCACAAATTCCGGGTCAGACACAAATTTTGGCCTTCAACTCAAAGGTTGCCAAATACCTTCATCATTGCGGCACGCAGTTCCTGTGGCCGACCTGATCTCACCCTTGGAATTGATTGTGTGGACATACCGCCTGCAATTCACGGCACCCACCGAATATGGCTGCTGGGGAACCACGTTGCCATACACATTATCTGTGAGTTTCCAGGGCACCGGCATACCGGTCTGGCCAGCTTCGAGTGCCTTGTATTCAGCTTCGACAGCAAGTTTGCGGGCCTTGGCGCCCAATGGGTCACCCAGATCTCCTGCGAGAACACCATTATCCAGAGATTCAATCATGTCTGCCGGAATACTGGCATTGGTGGACGAGCATCCCTGCACAAAAAGCGCGGACAATATCAAAAGTGCGAAACTGTTTGATCTTGATTGACCCATGGTAGGGAAATAGCGCCAAGCGCCACAATCAGTCAATGAGAACAGTTTGTAACGAGGTTCCGGCATGTCATTTCCGAATCAAAATCGACAATTTTGTCACCGTTACCATCATCGCGATGGCAATTTGATCTTTACAGACAAACCACCCAATTCAGTTTTATCGAGTGCTATTTCGCCCTGATATTCCTGGATATAGTCCCTCACTATTGCCAAACCAAGACCAGAACCAGGCAAAGTTTCGTCTAGGCGCATTCCCCGTTTCAACGCAAGGTTTGCTTCTTCAGCATTCATTCCCGGTCCGTCATCAATTATCTCAAGCTGGATTGCCGAATCATCACCGAGTTTCGCATCAGATACATTTATCGATACTATGGTCTGGGCGAACCGTGAGGCATTTTCGAGAATGTTGCCCAGAATTTCTTCCAGATCATGCTCCTCGCCGGCAAAAATTCGGTTCCAGTCCGAATTCTCATCCATTTTCACGTCAATCCCGGGATTGAGTTTATCAATCACGCGCACCAGCCTTGATATTACAGGTTCGATAGGAGTGGATGAAGTTACAGCAGCATGGCGGGCGGCAATCCGTGCCCGGTTCAGATAGTTATCGACCTGGCTCTGCATCATTGAAGCTTGTTCGAGGACCAAGGCTTTTTGGTTGTCATCCAAACTTCCGGCTTCATTACGGAGCACTGCCAAGGGTGTTTTTATTGCGTGGGCAAGGTTTCCAACCTGAGTCCGGGCGCGTTCGATGATCGCCTGGTTGGAGTTGATCAGAGCATTGGTTTCGTCGATCAGAGGCTGTATCTCACGCGGATAGCTTCCTTCAATTCTACTTGCCTTGCCATCGCGTATGTCCGTCAAACGTCTGGTGGCAAGTCCGATGGGCCGCAGTCCAAACCAGACGATTCCATAACTTGCCGCTACAAACCCGACAGCAAACAGCGACAACATCAATGTTAACCGGCCAGTAAAATCTGAAATCTCGGTAGACAGCTCACTGCGGTTTCCCGTGACCTTGAAACTAAAGAGATTGTTGCCTTCCCCCAAATAGACTTGGGTTTCAAGTGCAGCTATCTCCGCGCCGCCTTGCTCAACGTAGCTGTGTTGTCTTTGGAAACTGGCGTCAAATTGCTGATTTTCTGGTTCGGGTATGATCCCGCCAGCCAAGGATCTGGAGGTAATTTTGTTTCCAGGATCGGTTGTTGACCTTACCGACCAATACCAACCCGATCCGATGTTTAGAAATCTGGCATCACCCAGATTCGGTTCCCCGGAAACAAGGCCATTGTCGTCAGATTCAACAGAACCAAGTAGATTGTATAAATTCGCTTTCAGCAATTCACGGAAGCGAAGTTCAGCATTGTTCCGATAAACGCTATCGAGAATTAACGCGATTAATCCCACACAAATGATTGCGAAGACAGAAGTTAGTAAAAACAAGCGCCTGGTCAGGCTGGTATTTCTGTTTTTGGTGGAGTTATTTGCCATTATCTGACGGCTCATTCAGCCGGTAACCGAGACCACGTACTGTTTCGATGCAATCCGATCCCAGCTTTTTGCGCAAACGTCCGATGAATACCTCGATCGTGTTTGAATCTCGGTCAAAGTCCTGATCATAGAGATGTTCGGTCAAGACGGTGCGCGACAGGACCTGTTCCTGATGATGCATGAGATAGGACAGCAGCCTGAACTCGTGTGAGGTGAGCTTGACCTGTTTTCCATCCACGGTGACCTTGGAAATACGTGTATCAAGCTCGATATTGCCGCATTTGATGGTCGAGGCCGCATGACCGGCTGCCCTGCGGATCAGGGCACGCACCCGGGCTAGCACCTCCTCGACATGGAAAGGTTTGGTCACATAATCGTCGGCGCCAGCGTCAATTCCTGACACCTTGTCGCTCCAACGGTCTCTTGCTGTTAGAATCAATACCGGGATATCGCGATTTTCACGGCGCCATTCTTCAAGGACTGAAATTCCATCCATCTTCGGCAGGCCGATATCCAATATGATTACATCATATGGCTCGGTATCACCCAGAAAGTGGCCTTCCTCGCCGTCAAAAGCAACATCGACAACGTAACCTGCATCTTCCAAAGCGTCCTTTAGCTGACGATTGAGATCGGGATCATCTTCTACAACCAGTACTCTCATGAATTATCCGCTAACCCGTTGTGTCTCGACGCGGGGTGGCTGGCCATTTTTTCCAGGGATAAGCAATTTTATCTGGCAGATTGTTTGTCCGCCAGACGAGACAGGGGTGGATGCCAATACTTCCGCACCACGCGAAGCAGCAAGTTGTTTTGCCACCTGCGCACAATTGGCTGCGTCAACCTGCTGGTATGCCAGCGCAAGAAACAGGCCGCTAATAATCATACAAGAAACTATTTTCATGTGATGTTTCTAGCAGTTTTCATCTGAACTGAAAATGAATGGTGTCGAATGCTTTTTCAACGCTGTCTTCTGTACCATATTTGAACCTGATTAGATATGGATCTCAGCAGCTCGAGTAGCACCGGCAAGCCCGGAGGAAGCAATCTGGGCGGCTGAGAATTTGATTTGTGTAATCTGCTCACCGTGATCCTGCAATTGTTCGGATACCGGATATGTGTATTGGGTCTCAGAAACATCGAAACTGCGGATAATCGAATCCGAATCATCGAATATCTCAATATGATATTTCTCTTCTGTCTCACCCAGAGGTATATCTGCCGTATCCCAACTGTCAGCAGAAATTCTCGAGCGGCGGAACCAGGAAATGACTATATCGCCGTTCTGCTGCAATTTGGCACTCAGATGTACAGGACTGTAGGGACGCTTAGAGACTTCGTTGTGCGTATGTGTGAACTCTGAATAGGTCTGGGAAGAGACCGGATCATCTGCGGGACCAACCCGCCAATTCAATTGCAAACCCGTCTCCAACTCTGACAATTCGATCGTTTCCACTCCGGTATCAAGGAGGACAAATATTGCTTCAGCTTCTGCGCCAGAACGCATAGCCTCATCGGTTCCCAGTTGGGCGCGCAGTAATCTCGACAACATCCAACTGCCATCTGGTTGAAGCTCTGCTTCGGCAAATTGCAGAATTTCCCAGTCGCAAGCAAAACTGTATCATGTCCCAGGTCTCTTCCAGGTATCTCCATTTTGCCAGCTCATCCAGCCATGCCACTCCAAATTGACTGCCGCGTAACCCTTCCGGATCGCTTGCTGAATAAACTTGTCCGATAGTTCCATCGGGCCATGGCAACTGCCTTCTGGACGGGTTCCACGATGGACGTTCCGAACGAGGATAAAGT
>JBPCWJ010000116.1:0-3062 GCA_051009635.1 Rhizobiaceae bacterium | reverse complement strand
TCAAGCACGACAGCGCTGGTGACCCGGACCTGAAAACCTGGGAAGAACATATGGCCGTCAATGTGCGGGCCCCTGCCCTGCTGGCATCTCGAATTGCACTGCAAAACGATATCGACAGTGGGATGATCGTCAATATTATTGACCAAAGGGTTTGGGCGCTGACACCGAACTATTTCTCCTACACCTTGTCCAAATCAGCACTATGGACCGCGACCCGAACCATGGCGCTGGAATTTGCTCCGAAAATTCGTGTTAATGCCATTGGTCCCGGTCCCACCCTGCCAAATGTCAGGCAATCACAGTCGGATTTTGATGCACAGACCGAAGGCCTGATCCTGAAGCGTGGGCCAAAGCTGGATGAATTTGGCGCAACGATACGCTATTTGTATGGGATGGATTCCATTACCGGCCAGATGATCGCCCTTGATGGCGGCCAGCATCTCGCGTGGGAGACCCCTGATGTCATTGACGCAAACGAATGAATGACAAGGTAAAAAGTTCCGGGAAATCCCTGGTATCGGGGGACGGAAGTATTCTGACCGCAAACATCAATTGGGAAGAAGCTGATACGCCAGCAGACAAGCAGCGCGGGGCGGAGATCATTTCAGACTTCGTAAAACGGTTACCAAATTCACCCGGTGTCTACCGCATGTTCAATGCGGAAGGTGACGTACTTTATGTCGGCAAGGCCCGCAATCTGAAAAAGCGTGTAGCCTCCTATACCAAGGTGGGCGGGCACACCAATCGCATTTCGCGGATGATCCATGAAACTGCGAACATGGAGTTCGTTCGAACCCATACCGAGAGTGAAGCGCTGCTACTGGAAGCGAATCTAATCAAGCGTTTACGTCCGCGTTTCAATGTTCTGCTTCGTGATGACAAGAGCTTTCCCTATATTGTCATAACGACCGATCACAAGGCGCCCGGTATTTTCAAGCATCGGGGCGCACGTATCAAGAATCGTAAATATTTCGGGCCCTTTGCGTCGGCTGGCGCAGTCAACCGAACGATAAATGTGCTGCAACGCGCGTTCCTTTTGAGGACCTGTACCGATTCTGTTTATGACAGCAGGACACGCCCCTGCCTTTTACATCAAATCAAGCGTTGTTCAGCGCCGTGTACCGGCGAGATTGACCTTTACGATTATGAAAAGCTGGTCGCTGATGCTTCGCAGTTTTTGGCCGGGAAAAGCACTCAAATTCAACAAGCGATGGCAGACCAAATGAACAGGGCTGCCGAATCGCTGGATTACGAGAGAGCGGCCACTTATCGCGACCGCCTGTCGGCGCTCTCCCATGTGACCAGTCATCAGGGAATCAATCCGCTTGGGGTGGAAGATGCCGATGTGTTCGCTGTTGAACAAAAAGGCGGGATGACCTGCATTCAAGTATTTTTCTTTCGTACCGGGCAAAACTGGGGCAATCGCGCCTATTTCCCAAGAGCGGACAAATCGCTTGAATTGGAAGAAGTGCTGGGTGCATTTCTGGCGCAATTTTATGACAACAAGCTGCCGCCAAGGCTTGTTCTTCTGTCCCATGATATCGAAGAACAGAAATTGCTCAGCGAAGCATTATCATTGAAAGCCGAGCACCGGGTTCAAGTGACCTCTCCCAAGCGAGGTGAAAAGAAGGAACTTGTCCAGCATGCGCTGATGAATGTACGCGAAGCGCTTGGCCGCCGACTTGCGGAGAGTTCCTCGCAAGCAAAACTGCTCGCAGGTCTGGCTGAAGCTTTTGATCTGGATAAGCCGCCCCGGCGTGTAGAAGTCTATGATAACTCTCACATAATGGGAACCAACGCGGTTGGCGCGATGGTCGTTGCCGGTATTGAAGGTTTCGCCAAAAATCAATACCGCAAGTTCAATATCAAGTCGGAGACAATCACTCCCGGCGATGATTACGGCATGATGAATGAGGTGCTGACCCGCAGGTTCTCACGGCTGGTAAAGGAGGCTGGACCGCAGCCAGAGCCGGAAGAAAATCACGACGAAAATGAACCAGCAGATGGTGAAGCCATGCCAGCCTGGCCTGACCTGATCCTGATCGACGGTGGGATCGGGCAATTGAATGCCGGAATGGCCGTAATGGAGGAGCTTGGTCTATCGGGTCTGGTACCGATGGTGGGAATTGCTAAAGGTCCGGATCGGGATGCAGGGCGGGAACGGTTTTTTGTTCCGGGAAAGGAACCCTTCATGCTGCCGGCGCGCGACCCCGTATTGTATTTTGTTCAGCGATTGCGTGATGAGGCGCACCGATTTGCAATTGGCACCCACCGTGCGAAGCGCAAAAAGGAGATGACTACCAATCCGCTTGATGAAGTTCCAGGTATCGGACCATCGCGCAAACGCGCCCTGCTCCATCATTTCGGGACTGCAAAGTCAGTTCGCAGAGCAGCACTTTCCGATCTGAAGGCCGTAGAAGGAATTTCGGATCAAATGGCGCAGTCGATCTACAATTACTTTCACGAGAAGGGGTGAATAGAGTGGGTATGGTCAAGATTGGTGAAAAATCCCGCCAGTCCAAAGTTTGACCAGCATATAAATTGCAGTGGAATGCTACTTCGGCTAGGAATTGAGACAAGCGTACAACGAGCTGGAATCACTATAACCACCGGTGAAAAAATGGAAAACCAAAACGAGGTCAATGCTCATTGGCTGTCATTGCCAAACTTATTGACCTATGGGCGGATTTTGGCGGTCCCTCTTGTTGTTCTTTGCTTTTTCCTTGAGGGCAAATTGCAGTCCTCGGATTTTGCCCGCTGGTCGGCTTTGGCAATCTTCATCATTGCCAGCGTTACAGATTTCTTCGATGGCTATCTTGCCCGCATCTGGAAGCAAACTTCGCAGATTGGGCGTATGCTTGACCCGATTGCCGACAAATTGCTGGTCGCGACCTGCCTCCTGCTGCTGGCCGCCGATACAGAAAAGACCATTGCAGGTTGGTCGCTATGGGCGGCGATCATCATTCTTTGCCGCGAGATTCTTGTGTCAGGCCTGCGTGAATATCTGGCGGAGCTGAAGGTAAGTGTTCCGGTCACCTGGATTGCGAAATGGAAGACCACCG
>JBPCWJ010000115.1:0-15503 GCA_051009635.1 Rhizobiaceae bacterium | reverse complement strand
TAGAAAGCGACATTCGAACGAAGATGCACTGAAGTTGTTGCGCGAGATCGACGTTCATTTGCACGATGGCTTGGATGTTGTGAGTGCTTGTCGCAAGGCGGGGATTTCAGACAAAACCTACTATTATTGGCGTAAGAAGTTTGGTGGGATGGGACGTCCCCAGTTGTTTGAGATGCGTGCGTTGCAAAAGGAGAACGAGCGGCTGAAGAAGATTGTGGCTGATCTGCAGCTCGACAAGCTGATCCTGAAGGAGAGCCTGGATCATTTAAAGCCGAAGGCCTGACGCGGGATCAACTTCGTCAGGCGGTTATTCACACCCGCCAAAAGCTGGATACATCTGAGCGCCGGACATGTGCCGTGTTAGGCGTGGCACGCTCAAGTCTGCGCTATCAGTCTAAACCAGCGAATGATGATGCTCTGCGCTTGGCGATGATCCAATTGGCCAAACAGTATGGTCGTTATGGCTACAGAAAGATGACTGCCCTGCTGCGCATGGAGGGCTGGAAGGTGAATCATAAGAGGGTAGAGAGGCTGTGGCGTGAAGAGGGATTACAGCTGCCGCACCGCCACAAGAAGCGCAGACGGTTATACCACAAGAACAGTTCTGTCATTCGCCTGCGGCCCACGCACCCTCACCACGTCTGGGCGATTGACTTCGTGCATGACAAATTGAGCAACGGGCGTGCTTACAAAATGCTGACGGTGCTGGACGAATACACGCGAGAGGCACTGTGCGTAGAAGTACGGCCCAAAATGAATGCAAGTGATGTTCTGGACGTCCTGCACCGGCTTCTCATGAAGCATGGCAAGCCTGAGTTCATTCGCTCGGACAATGGCCCGGAGTTCATCGCTGAACAACTTCAAACATGGCTAAGAAAAGTCGGTATCAGTCCGATCCAGATCTACCCAGGATCTCCGTGGGAAAATGGATACAACGAGCGTTTCAACGGAACGCTACGTCAAGAAGTTCTGAACTCCGAATGGTTCCACAGCACAATACAAGCGCAGATCGCAATCAATATCTGGCTCAGGCAATACAACAAAATCCGCCCACATCATGCGCTGAGCATGCGCCCACCTGTACCCGAAACCTTATTAGAGAAAGCCAAAATTACAGGTACTGAAATTGGGGGCTAGACAGGGTAACCAGCAGGTCTCCATACGATGGAGGCGAGCAGGAACGCGACCTTGCGAACAAGTTTGATGACTATGCAGTGCGGTATCAGATTGAATATCCACTTACATCGGAAACTCTGACTGGGATAGCAGATTCATATCGAAATGATGCGACACGCCATGATCGTGCGGCTGAAAGTTCAAAAGAACAGTTCTAAACGAATGAAATAGCCAATTTCAGTAACACGGAAAAAATGAACCCCACCCCACCCCCTCTTCACCGATTGTTGAGCCGGTTTTATTGGCCGTTCGGGGGCTTGCGGCCCCATATGGCAGAAGTTGAACCAGCTTCCAGAAAGGCCTCCCGATGGTTTTGGCAATTTGCTCCCCCGCCCGCACACTGGTCCTTGCGGCTCTGATAGTGCTCTCGTTTGTCTGGACAGGCATCGCAAGCGCTGGCGAGGAGCTTTTACCGGAATATGTGATCGAGAAATTCGGCAAGCCGCCTGCCATTTCTGACGGGCCCTTGCCAGAAAACCTGCAGTCTGCCTTAAAGACGGCCTTTATCGACAGCGCGGAAAAATCTTCCTGGGGCAAGGACCAGATCGTGGCTCTGGTCGAGATCGCCGAATCGAAAGACCCGAGACTTGCCTGGATCATCAGTGATCTGATGCGCTTCGTCCCACAGCGTGAATTGGGCGCGATACTTGCTGCAGCGGCAGGGAAACTGCTGGACAAGAAATTGTCAGCTGAAAACCCGTGGGGGGTCGTTACCGATCACCTGATTGCCTGGGATATTCCCGCGCCGCCTGATTACTTGCGGTACAAGCGCGCTATCTTCACCAATGTCGTGCCCGGATGGGACAGGATCTTTGTCGAGGGTGATATTGACTGGCGTCACGTTTCATGGGGCGGCGTGCTGATCGATGACCGGCCCTATGACACGACGGATGAACGCTGCAATTGCATTCCCGCCGCCGACAATCCCGAAGTCTCAAGCGCGGAAGATGCGACATGGCTGAAGGATGAAGACATCGTCTTTGGCATCGAGGTAAATGGTGAATATCGCGCTTATCCGCGCCGCATCATGGAAGTGCGCGAAATGGTCAACGATACGCTGGGCGGGCGTGACCTCGGCATCCCCTATTGTACCTTGTGCGGCGCGGCGCAGGCCTACTTCACCGATCAGCTGCCGGAAGGTATTGACCGGCCGGTTTTACGCACATCCGGCCTGCTTATCCGGTCCAACAAGGTGATGTACGATATCAACACCTATTCCGTTTTTGACACCTTCAAGGGTACTGCCGTAACCGGCCCGCTTGCCGGGAAAAATTTGCAGCTAAAGCAGGCCAGCGTGGTGACGACCGACTGGGGAACCTGGAAGAAAGCCCATCCTGAGACAACGGTGCTGGTCGAGGAACTTGCACTGGGCCGGGACCATGATTTTCGAAACAATCGCGATGCCAACGGCCCGATCTTCCCGGTCGGCGATGTCGATCCGCGCCTGCCGGTTCATGAAGATATCATCGGCGCGATCACAGCTTCCGGCAAGCCGGTGGCATTCCAGCGGAGCAAGGCATTTGTCGCCCTGAAAAATGGTAACGAGATCGCCTTTGAAAATGTCCGCCTCAAGCTGGATGCCGGTGGTATCCGAGCGATTGATGCCGGAGGTTCCGACCTCGGCAGCCATCAGGCATTCTGGTTTGCCTGGTCGCAGTTTTACCCGCAGACAGCGCTCTGGGATGGATGAGTTGTTTGTGACCGACTTGCTCCGCAGCCAGCTGGTGGGTAACACTGTATCTGTTTATTTCGGACAGTAGAGGAGCAGTCCATGAAGGCGAAACTTCCCAAATTGATCGCATTCATGATCATTGGCGCGATTGGACTGGCGGGCGGCTTTGCTCTTGCAAAATCCACTTACCCTCCGGTCGAAATTCTGGTCTCAACACATAAAACGGTCAATGGAGAGAATATCACCTACCCTGACGGCACACCAAAAATCACCGCGGCAATTGTTACCATGCAGGCAGGACAATCCACCGGTTGGCACCGCCATGATGCTCCCTTGTTTGCCTGGATTATGGAAGGTGAGATAACTGTCGATTATGGAGATACCGGCAAGCGAACCTACCGGAAGGGAGAGGCCTTTATCGAAGCCTTGAACAGCGATCACAACGGTACGAATACAGGCGATGGATTCGCTCGTATTCTTGCGGTCTTTGCAGGCGCGGACAATGCCTCCAACACCGTCATGCGGGATTAATTGAGTTCAGATTGCGCGCCAGAATATCCACTCCCTGTTGGTTCCAGAAATGCAGGAGATCGATAAACACCCAGTTCTCGGCAAGCTTGTCACCTTCACGCCGGTAAATGTCGATGACGCGGAATTCTCCCGCCTTTCCAGTCGCCGGCATTCCCATGAACCCTCCGCTTGGTTCTGCCGTAAAATTCGGCCAGCCGAAAAACCCGCCATAATGGCCTTCTGCTGTCCGGCAAATATGATTGGTAGCCGTGCGGTTCACAAATCCGGCGCGGAACGGGCCCGCATGCTGCCTGGCATAGCGCTCGATCGTGTAGGTGGAACCGATTCCCGCCGGACCCCACCACAACATGTCATCACGCCAGTCCTGCGCCAGCTCCTCATCGAGCGGCAATCCGGATTGCCACAAGCCCAGATTGGAAATCATCGAGTTGATAAGCGACAGGGTTTGTGCACTGGAATTTTCCGGTTGCGCCTCGTAAAGCAATCCATCATGGGTACGAGGACCAGGTTGAACCAGATGCGCGCCCGTCTGTGGTGCGAACGGTGACTGGCCCGCCTGCATCATCAGATGCGGAATATCCAGATGCATGCAGGTCTCTGTGATTTTGTCACCTTCAACCCGGTGAAAAGCGCAATAGCGCAGCATTGCTATTTTCTGGCTTGGCCGAATACCAAGAAAGGTTTCGTCAAACAGGCCCATCAAATGACCCATGCTTGCGACCCATATCGAATTGCCATTGTCCATTTGATTGACCCCGGCAAAAAAAATGTCATCTCTTCTTTGCAGATGACAGAATGCGTTTCTAAGCGGTATCCAGAATTCTTCGGCAACCTGTTCCGGTTCCAATATCTCCCCAAATGGATGCACCCCCCGCCAAAGAAAATTCCTGCGGCAGTTGTCCTTTAGAGAAGCAGGAATTCTAGCAGTATTTGCATTGTCTAGCACCGCATGAAACTTGCGAACCACATGCTTGGCTGCCTGTAACTCCTTCATATTTCTATGATTCTCCCGTCTCGAAGAAAGAAGTTTTCTTCCACTAAAAAAACAGCTTGCCAAAATGCGCAGGCAGAGTCTACAATTTTTGCAAACGTGTGCAAAACGTGTGCTGCGACCGTTGGGAGGCGGGCAGATGGCAGAAATCCAGATCCGTAATGTCACAAAACGCTGGGGCAGTTTCATCGGCGTCGACAATTTCGACCTGACAATTCCTGATCGCGAATTTCTCGTTTTGCTGGGACCATCTGGATGCGGCAAGACAACCACAATGCGGATGATCGCAGGGCTGGAAGACCCCACCGATGGAGAGATTCTGATCGGTGGCAAGGTTGTAAATGATCTGGAGCCCAAGGACCGTGACGTTGCTATGGTGTTTCAGAGCTATGCGCTCTATCCCAACATGAATGTGTACGAAAACATTCGCTTCCCGCTGAAGGTCCGCGGCGTTGATCGATCCTCCCATGATGAAAAGGTCAAGCGTGCATCCGCCATGGTGGAACTCGACGAGTTTATGCACCGTAGACCGGCTGAACTCTCTGGTGGCCAGCGTCAGCGCGTGGCACTTGCCCGTGCGATTGTCCGTGAACCCAATGTGTTCCTGATGGACGAACCGCTTTCCAATCTTGATGCGAAACTGAGGGTTTCCACCCGTGCACAGATCAAGAATTTAAGCCACGAACTTTCGGTAACGACCATCTACGTCACGCATGACCAGATCGAGGCAATGACTCTGGCCGACCGTGTTGTTGTAATGGACAAGGGTATTGTCCAGCAGGTCGGGACACCGACCGAAATCTATGACCGGCCAGCAAATGCGTTTGTTGCCAGCTTTATCGGCAACCCTGCGATGAACCTGATCGAAGGCAGGATTGAGGGTGGAACATTTACTGCGCCCAGTACAAGGATCACGGGCCTGAAGGCACCCGATGGTCCTGTTATCCTCGGCTTTCGCGCCGAAGATGCCGAGGTAGGCGGCAAGCAGAGTCAAATCAAGGCACCCATTTACACGCTGGAATTGCTTGGGGATGCGACCATGGTTTCGGTGCGTATAGGCGGCGTGCTTGTCAGCGGTAAGGCTGACAAGACGTTCCGTGCTGAAATCGATGATGAGATCTCGATCCATATCCCTCCCGGACACTGCCACATTTTTGACGCCGGAAGCGGAGCGCGGATCGGGGACTAGGGTCAGGCCCCACTAAATTACACAAAATGGTAGGAGCAAATTTGTATGGATACAAGAAGGAGATGCGCAGGAAACCGTCCGGTTTTCAAGCATTTACGACGCGGTATTCCGTGCAAATCTGCCCTATCCGGAGGACGCCTCGATTTGACGTCAAACTCCAGCGTCAAAGCTCTCGACCGGGGTATCAGCCCCGCTCTTCGAGCTTTTCCTTGTATTTCTCGTCATATCGAGCGCCATTTCGTGCAATTTAGTGGGTCCTGACCCTGGATCGTGAATTTGAAATTCCCCGCGAAGAACACGCCGGGGTGAGGAGGATGCGCAAAACCAAGGCGCACAAAACCGGAAACTGGGAGAGAGTGATGTTGCTGAAGAAAATAATGCTTGCCGGAGCGATGTCAGCATTGACCGCAACCGCTGCAATGGCTTGCGAGATTGGTGCACGCGTTTCGATTGTCGGTAATGAGTTCCCGGCAATTCAAACCGTTGGCGCGGGCGCGCAGGAGTGCAAGGGAGGCGAGGTATCAACCAACCTTACCGCTGATCACCAGAAGATCAATGTGGCTGGCATGCAGGGCGATCCGGCCGAATACACATCTGCCATCATCGCCAATTCCTCGATTGTCGCGCTGATGAATGAAGACGTCATTCAACCTCTCGATGATCTGGTTGCAAAGCACGGGCAGGATTTGAGAAAGAATCAGCTGATCACCATTGATGGCAAGGTTATGGCCGTTGCATTCATGGCAAACGCTCAGCATCTCGTCTATCGAAAGGATATTCTAGAGGAAGCGGGTGTAGAGCCTCCAAAGACCTATGAGGAAATGCTGGAGGCGGCCAAGGTGATTCGTGAAAAGGGGCTGGCCAAAAATCCTATTGGAGGAGCCTATAAGGCTGGATGGAATCTTGCGCAGGAATTCAACAATATGTTTCTGGGTTTTGGCGGATCACATTTCAAGGAAGGGACTGCTGAACCTAATGTAAACAGTGAGGCTGGCGTGAAGGCGCTGGAAATGATGAAGGCGCTTTCCGAATACATGAACCCGGATTTCCTGACTCATGATTCCAATGCCACAAATGCCGAATACAGGGCTGGCAATGTTGCCTTGATGAATATGTGGGGCAGCCGAGCCGCAACACTTACGACTGCTGACGGAGTGCCCCAGGAGGTTATCGACGGATTTGCAATTGGTGCTCCAATGACAGTCGGCGGCGGATCGACACCGGCTTCGACCCTGTGGTGGGATGGCTGGACCGTGGCGAAAAATGTGAGTGACGCGGAAGCTGAAGCGACCTTCATTGCGCTCAAAAACGGTATTCGCCCTGATATCCTGTCTGACCCCGAGATTGCCAAGCAGGCTGTCTGGCTGATCGAAGGCTATGAGCCGACCCCTGCGGCAACAGGCGTGTTTGATGCCGCAAATATGGGAACAATTCCCTATCCCATGCTTCCCTATATGGGCCTGATGCATACTGCCCTCGGCAATGAATTGGCAGATTACATGCAGGGCAAGGAAAGTGCCGGGCAGGCACTGGCCGATGTAGAGGCTGCCTACACCGCTGCGGCCAAGGAAAAAGGCTTCCTTTGATGCTCCTTACGGGTGAGGGAGTTGTTCCCTCACCCGGTCAACCGACACGGCCAATCCGATGAAACACCGCACTTTTTTCTGGTTTTTCCTGCCGACAGGCCTGGCGATGATGTTGTTTATCGCCGCGCCGATCGTGTCGGTCGTCATCCAGTCCTTTTTCACGCCCCACGAGGCTGTGTTGGTTACCGTAGAAAATTGCGGCCCGTTCGGATGCAAGGAAGAAACCACGATTGATCAGGAGGCGACGCGCGAGCTTAGAGAGGCACAGCCGCTCGGACGTTTTGTGTGGTTCAACATCTACACTGATCGTGGACATCTGGCTTTTGGAGAAGTCGCTGAGGCCTGGAACACTTCAGATAGTTATGGAGCATTCTTCTCGAAATTGGGCAATCTCCCATTCTACCGGGCGATGGCATTCACACTCACCTATACCTTCACAGTAACGCCTTTATTGATCGTATTGGGTCTGATGATTGCGCTGGCGGTTAATTCGCTGCACAGGCACCTCAAGGGATTGGTGATCTTTTTCTCGCTTTTGCCAATGATTGTGTCACCGCTGATCGGTTCGCTGGTCCTGTTCTGGATGTTGGACAGCCGGGGCATATTGGGTTCTGCCATACAATACCTGGCTGATGATCCAAATCTTTCGCTGAAAGCTTCAACCCCGCTCACCTGGATCATGCTGATTGTTTACGGGGTATGGAACTCAGCCCCATTTGCCTTCGTGGTCTTCTATGCCGGACTTCAAACCCTTCCACAGGATCAAATAGAAGCCGCACAGATTGATGGCGCAACCCGTTGGGATCAGGTCCGTTATGTCGTTATCCCTCATTTGATGCCGCTTGTGACTTTTGTGGCGCTGATCCAGTTAATGGATAATTTCCGCGTCTTTGAACCGATAGTCGGGTTCAATGCGGAGGCGCATGCATCTTCGCTCAGCTGGTTCATCTTTAGCGATCTTGGAGGAGAGACCCGTCAGCTTTCTGCCGCCTCGGCAACCTCCGTCATGACCATTCTCGGCGTCGCCATTCTTCTTTCACCGGTTTTGATCCGTACCTGGCGTGACTTCAAGGGGAAAAAATAATGGCTTCCCGTGCGCAAAGAGCTCCGGCTTCCATATTCCTTCTCTCGAACGGATTCATTTTCCTCTGGCTCATTGCCGCTGCCTTTCCGTTTCTTTGGACATTATGGGGATCCTTCAAGGTCGAACTGGATTTCTTTTCCATCGCCGATTGGACCAATGCACTTACCGGGCGCAATACCGAAGCGACCTATGGCGAACCTTTTACGTGGGCTGGCTATTTTGGGGCCTGGGTCCAGGAAGGGTTTTGGCGCCCGGCAATCAATACGCTGATTGTCTGTTTCTTTGTGGTTTGTACTTCGCTGACCATTGGAACGCTTGGCGGCTACGCGCTTTCGCGGTCCGGTTACCGCTATACCTTCTGGTTGCTGATTATCGCACTGATCTTCCGTGCCATGCCGCCAATCACCCTGGTTGCCGGCTATCTGCTTCCATTCTTCGAATGGAATCTGTGGGGAATATTGCCGACGACGATAATCGTGCTGGTCGCGATCAATCAGCCCTTCACCTTGTGGATGCTTCATTCCTTCTTCCAGAGTATCCCGAAGGAACTGGATGAAAGCGCCAAGGTCGACGGCTGCACGCAGTTTCAGGCATTCCGCCATGTGATCATTCCGGTGATGTGGCCGGGGGTCATCACGACCGGCCTGTTCAGCTTTCTACTCGCTTATAATGACTTTGCAGTAACCGCGATGCTGCTCTCCGAGCAAAACCGGACCATGGTGCCTGAGATCGCAGCATTTCTTGGCACTACCTATACGGAGGGTAATGTGATGTTTGCCGTGGCAGCAGTTGTCTCGGCAACAGCACCGCTTTTCATTCTTGTGATGTTCTTCCAGCGCCAGATCGTCAGCGGCCTGACCGCAGGCGCGGTAAAGGGATGAGTTGCTCGATTGGTAGATGGAGTTTTGAAAGGTAAGACAATGGCAATCGAGCATTTGAAGCGCTCCAAGCCGGAAGCTGAGAAAGCTGAAGAAGATGCGAAGGTCCGTTCAGTTGTTGAAAGCATTCTGGCTGATATCAGGGATCGTGGTGATACGGCCATAGCTGAGCTGTCGAAAAAGTTCGATAACTATGCTCCCGGTAGTTTTCGTCTTTCGGGTTCTGAAATCGAAGCAGCAATGCAAAAGGTTTCCGCGCGCGACATGGACGATATCCGTTTCGCACAGGACCAGATTCGCAATTTTGCTGAGGCCCAGCGCGCTTCCATGACCGACATTGAAGTGGAGACGCTCCCGGGCGTTATCCTCGGTCACAAGAACATTCCGGTGCAGTCGGTGGGTTGCTATGTACCCGGAGGCAAGTTTCCCATGGTGGCTTCCGCACATATGTCTGTACTGACAGCCTCTGTTGCCGGCGTACCCCGCATCATTGCTTCGGCACCACCGGTTGATGGTGAACCGCATCCGGCAATCGTCGCAGCCATGCATATGGGCGGAGCGCACGAAATCTATGTGCTTGGCGGGATACAAGCCGTGGGCGCCATGGCGATTGGTACTGAAACAATCGAACCAGTCCATATGCTGGTGGGTCCGGGTAATGCATTTGTTGCGGAAGCCAAGCGGCAATTATATGGCCAGGTCGGCATCGACCTGTTCGCCGGTCCGACAGAAACCATGGTCATTGCCGATGAAACGGTGGATGCTGAATTATGTGCGACCGACCTGCTCGGTCAAGCCGAACATGGCTATAATTCGCCTGCCTGCATGATCACCAATTCCCGGAAGCTGGCTGAAGAGACAATGTCCGAGGTTGGCCGGCTGTTGGAGGTATTGCCGACGGCTGAGACCGCTTCGGTAAGCTGGCGCGATTATGGCGATGTCATCCTGTGCGAGACCTATGACGAGATGCTCGATGTCGCCAATGACATGGCCTATGAGCATGTGCAGGTCATGACGGATCGTGATGACTGGTTCCTGGAGAACATGCATTCCTATGGCGCGCTCTTTCTTGGACCGCGTACAAATGTCGCCAATGGTGACAAGGTAATCGGAACCAATCACACCCTGCCTACCAAAAAGGCAGGCCGCTATACGGGCGGATTATGGGTGGGAAAGTTTCTGAAAACCCACTCCTACCAGAAGGTGACATCCGACGAGGCGGCTACAATGATCGGCGAATATGGTTCAAGGCTTTGCATGCTGGAAGGATTTGTCGGGCATGCCGAACAATGCAATGTCAGGGTTCGCAGATATGGCGGCCGCAACATTGCCTATGGTGCTGCGGCCGAGCCACGCAACCGGGCAGGGTGAGCTGTCGAGATGAAATCCGCTGAACTCAAGGCGTTGATAAAACCGTTCCGGCAGGCCACTCAGTCTTTCAGTGAGGAAACGGTACGACATGCATTGACCGGCTTGCTGGACCTCCGCGTAGTGGTTCGCATGTGCCACCCTTTCGGAGAGCAGATCGGGCCTGATGCCTATTACGAAACATGTTTTCAACCGCTATTGGCCGCAATGCCTGATCTGGAACGCCGCGACATGATTTTACTTGCCGGAGAAACACCAGAAGGCGAAACATGGATAGGTACCATGGGCAATTACATGGGTACCTTTGTTGCCCCTTTCCTGGACATTCCACCGACAGGGCATCTCGCCCACATGCGCTATCATGAGTTTTTCAAGGTCATAGATCGCCGCGTAACCGAGATCCAGGCGATATGGGATTTGCCCGAATTGATGATGCAGGCCAATGTCTGGCCGATGGCTCCGCAGCTTGGATCGTTTCTGTGCACACCGGCACCAATGCCTTGTAATGGGCTCGATATAGAGGGCGATGGCAATCCGGCAATAGAACATGTTCTGGCAATGCTGAACGATCTTTGCCGGCATCCTGCCGAGGGCGGTCCGGAAGTCATGCGGATGGAAAAATACTGGCACCCGCAATTCAACTGGTATGGCCCCTCGGGAATTGGTTCCGCGCGTGGTATTGCCGGATTTCGTAATTGGCACCAGATCCCTTTTCTCCGGGCAATGCCGGATCGCAAGCTCGATGCCATGGGAGATCTGATGTCGCATTGGATGTCAGAAGGCGACTATGTTTGTGAAACCGGATGGCCCAATATGCGGCTGACGCTGACCGGCGATGGCTGGTTGGGAATTGCACCCTCTGACAAGGAAGTGCTGCTGCGAAGCCTCGATTTCTGGCGGTTGGAAGATGGCCTCATCCGCGAAAACTGGGTTCTTGTCGATATTCTTGATCTCTATCGCCAGATTGGGGTGGATGTCTTTGGCCGGTTGCGTGAATTCAACAAGGCAAGAGTTCCCGGCCGCTCTGCATTTCCGATGGAGGCAGCATGATTGAACTGCCAAAGACACCTTCCTATCGGCTTGAAGGCAAACGCGCGCTTGTTGTTGGCGCTTCGTCCGGCATCGGGCTTGGATGCGCAACAGCGCTGGCTGAAGCTGGAGCCCATGTCACGCTCAGTGCCAGGCGCGCAGACCGGCTGACTGAAATTGCAAAAACAATGCAGGCGAAGGGCTGGGGAGCAGCGGAATTGCCGCTCAATGCTGCAGATGTCGGCTCAATCCGGGATGCGATATCCCAGGCAGAACCCTTCGATATTTTGCTGAATGCCGCCGGCCTTGCGCGCCATACGCCGGCAACAGGAACTGAAACCGAAGATTTTGACGCGGTGATGGGGATCAATGTGCGTGGTGCTTATTTTCTCGCACAGGCGGTAGCCAACCGGTTGATCCAAGCGAAGCGCAAAGGCTCCATCATCACGATTTCTTCGCAAATGGGCCATGTCGGCGGTCAGGACCGGGCCGTCTATTGCGCCTCCAAACATGCGGTCGAAGGGTTCACCAAGGCGATGGCAATCGAATGGGGACCACATGGCATCAGGATCAACACGATCTGTCCCACCTTCATTTTGACCGAATTGACCAAGCCGACATTTGAAGATCCTGAAAAGCGTGCCTGGGTTGAGAACAAGATCAAGCTTGGCCGCGCCGGTGAGGTTGAGGATATCATGGGTGCAGCGGTCTACCTTGCTTCTGATGCCTCAGCGCTTGTTACCGGAACATCATTGCTCATAGACGGGGGCTGGACGGCAGACTGATGGGGATATCAAAAACAACATCGCTGGAAGTGGCAAAACGGGCTGGCGTCAGCCGATCTGCCGTAAGCCGTGTGTTTACACCGGGAGCATCAGCATCCAACAAGACGGTCGAAAAAGTGCGCAAGGCCGCAGAAGAATTGGGCTACAGGCCAAATATTCTCGCCCGTGCCATGGTATCCGGCAGAAGCAGGATCATCGGGTTGGTGGTCGCCTATCTTGAAAACCAGTTCTATCCCGTCGCCCTGGAACTCCTTTCAAATACGCTACAGGAACGCGGATATCATATTCTCATCTTTACTGCGCCAAACTCCCAGGAGGGCGTGGAATCGGTAATGCAGGATCTGATGGATTATCAGGTGGATGGCATTATCGCCGCCTCGGTTTCGCTCAGTTCCGATCTTGCCAGACGCGCCCAAAGTTCCGGCATACCGGTGGTCTTGTTCAATCGCGGACAGGACGGACCGGACTTCACCAATGTAACATCCGACAATGTTCAGGGAGGCCGCAAGGTTGCTGAATTCCTGCTTGCCGGAGGGCACTCGAAAATCGCCCATATCGCAGGCTGGCAGGGCAGCACCACCGGGCGCGACCGCAAGCTTGGTTTTTTGTCTGCACTCGAGGACGCAGGTGTCGAACCAATTGCCGTGATGGATGGAATGTACAAGAGGGAATCCGCCATTCAGTGCACGCGTGAATTGATTGAGGCGAATGATCGTCCGGATGCGATTTTTGTCGGTAATGATCACATGGCGTTTGGTGTAATCGATGAGGTGCGGGCACTTGGCCTGAATCCCGGAACAGACATATCGATTGTCGGATATGACGATGTCCCGCTCGCCAGTTGGGGTTCGTATGACCTGACGACTGTACGTCAGCCGGTAAATCGAATGGTGGAAGCTGCCATCGATAGATTGCTCGCCCGAATAGATGATCCCAAGACACCTGTCGGCTCAATATTGATTGATGGCAATATCATTGCGCGCGGATCAGCACGCAAACCGGAAAAGTGGACCGATGAAGGGCTTTGATTCAAAATTCACCGATTTTCCCGACTACATTCTGAAGATCACCAGGGAGATTTGGGAGGATCGCGGCATTGCGACCCTTCATGATTACTACGCGCCTGATATCATCGTGCGTTCGCCATCTTCCGTCGTTGTCGGTAATGAAGGCGTTATAGCGGCGACAATGGCCACGCTTGCCGAGTTTCCGGATCGTCAATTGCTGGGTGAGGATGTCATCTGGTGCGGATCCCCGGAAACCGGGATGCTGTCTTCGCACCGTATTCTCTCAACCGCGACCCATGCCGGTGATGGGGTATATGGGAAGGCCAGCGGTACGGGGCTGACCTATCGAATATTTGCCGACTGCCACGCCATCAACAATCAGATCAATGATGAATGGTTGATACGCGACCAGGGTGCGATTGTCCGGCAGATGGGACTGGATCCGAAGCAATATGCACGCGACCTGATCATCCGGGAAGGCGGGATTGATACCTGCGTTAAGCCATGCACGCCCGAGGCCGATAAGGACGGTCCCTATACAGGATCTGGAAACGATAATGAGTGGGGTGTTCGTCTTGCAAACATATTGGGCAGGATCATGGGCGCCGACATGTCCACTATTGGTGGTGAGTATGATCGGGCAGTCCAACTGGAATATCCCGGGCATGTTACGGGGCATGGTCATGAAGCTGCGGACCGGTTCTGGATGGGGCTGCGTGCTTCCTTCCCTTCAGCTGAATTCAGGATCCATCATCAAATCGGAATGGACGATCCGCTCATGCCACCGCGCGCGGCAATCCGCTGGAGCTTGACCGGTAAGCATGATGGCTGGGGCGCCTTTGGCAGGCCAACGGGTAGCAATGTCCATGTAATGGGAATTACCCAAGCGGAATTTGGTTCACTTACAACGGCAGGACCAAAGCTACGCCGCGAGTTCACACTGTTCGATGAAACGGCAATCTGGAAACAAATACTGATGCAGACAGGAGAAGGTCTATGACCCCTCAGGAAATTGAAAGCCTCATTGTCCGCTATGGTGAGTTGAAGCCTTGCCGGACAGCTTTCATAGATGCCCACACACCCGGGTCGGATCAAAAGGAAAACTTCACAATTGTTGGCGGCGGTGTTTCAGAGGCGCCAGATCAGCATGTTCACATTAATATACCTCACGGCTTTAATATTGGTGCGGCAGGTCAACCGCCAAGGTGCCGTAATTCGCTGCATTCCCACCGGACTGCCGAAGTATTTTTTGTACTCAAAGGACGCTGGCGCTTCTTCTGGGGCCGATGGGGTGAGGCGGGTGAAGTGGTCATGGAAGAAGGTGACATCTTCAACATTCCTACCGGGATATTTCGTGGTTTTGAAAACATCGGCAATGACTACGGAATGATCATGGCAATCCTGGGCGGTGATGATGCCGGTGGTGGTGTCATCTGGGCGCCACAGGTACTGGAAGATGCTATCGATCACGGCCTTGTCCTGTCTGAAAACGGGCGGCTGTATGACACCAAAAAGGGTGAGGCTTTACCAGAAGGCGAAAAGCCGATGCCGCCATTGAGTGATGAAGAATTGAAGGGATTTCCGGAACCATCATCCATGCAGGTAATAGGTGGATATGTACGCCGATACTGGGATTTGGTTGCCATCTCCGACAAGCACCCTGCCAAGGTGATCGGCGAAAAGGGCGTGATACGGGACAGACCAGGATTCGAGGTCGACTTCATTTCACGAAACTCTGAATTGCGGAACCCGCAAAGCCATGATCACCGCTCTGTACTGATACCGGCAAAAGGTCATTGGCAGGTCAAACTGAATGGCAGAGAAACAATTCTTGCCCCCGGCGATACGATGAGCATTCCAGAGAAAACCGGATATACGGCGGTGCCAGCCATGACAGGTGAGGCAGCTCTTTATCGGGTTGTTGGCACAGATAACCCGGCCGGACCAACCTGGGTTGGAGATTGAGGAAAACAAATGGCGCAAATTTCCGTAACGCATGTCGGTTCGCTGCCACGCAGCCAGAAGGTCGTGGATTTCATCTTCGCCCGCGAGAAGGAAGAACCTTATCAAGAGGCCGCTTTTGACGCAGCAATGACCGAAGCGGTCGATGAAACCGTTCGCAAACAATCTGAGGCCGGAGTTGACATTGTTTCGGATGGTGAAACGTCCAAGATTTCCTATGCGACCTATGTGAAGGATCGCTACAC
>JBPCWJ010000114.1:0-3470 GCA_051009635.1 Rhizobiaceae bacterium | reverse complement strand
CGCACCATTGATTGCAGCAATGGTTGGCACACGGCACTGCTCAACCTTTCCAAACACATCGGCAAGCCGGTCCTCGTAATCAAGCGCATCCTGTTCATTCTTGAAGGATCTGAACTGGGCCATGTCAGTGCCCGCCGCGAAGGCCTTTCCGTCTTCCCCGTAGATGACCACAGCCTTGATATCATCTCCGATCTGAACAGCTGAACAAAGGGATGCAAGACCGTCATACATCTCGAAAGTTAGTGCATTTCTTGCCTCAGGGCGGTTGAACCCAATCCACAAGGTTCCATCCTGGACTTTGTGGATCAACTGCTTGGAATTTGCGTTCATAATTGGGCTTCCCGTAAATTGACTAATGCTGTTTCAAAACGTTCATGGCTGCGTCTACGCCACCGCTTCTGTGCGGAACACCGGCCTTTTCCAAACCCATCTCGACGCCAGCCAAAGTTCCAACAAGCATCAGGTCATTGAAGTCTCCCAAATGACCGATACGAAAAACCTTGTCTGCAACTTTCGACAATCCGTTACCAAGCGAGATATCGTAATTTTCAAGGGCGGCAGCCCGGAAGGCATCGGCGCTGTGACCATCAGGCATTACAACGGCGGTCAGAACACCGCTCTCCTGACCCTGGGTTGAGCAAAGCACTTCCAATCCCCAGGCCCTTACGGCGGCACGGCTTGCCGCACCATGTTTCGCATGGCGGGCAAACACGTTCTCAAGCCCTTCCTCATGCAACATGTCAATCGCCTCGTTCAATCCGTAAACGAGATTTGTTGATGGAGTGTACGGAAAATAACCCTTTTCATTCGGACCAACCATGTCGGCCCAGTCCCAATAGGAGCGCTGCAATTTCGCTGACTTGTTCGCCGCCATGGCCTTCTTGCTTACCGCATTGAAAGACATTCCCGGCGGTAACATCAGGCCCTTCTGCGCACCCGATACGGTGACATCGACGCCCCATTCATCGTGTTTATATTCCAGCGATGCAAGGCCGGATATCGTGTCCACCATGAACAAAGCCGGGTGCCCGGCATTGTCGATTGCCTTTCTTACGGACGCAACAGGCGAAACCGACCCGGTAGAAGTCTCATTGTGAACGATACAAACCGCCTTGATCTCGTGTGCCCGGTCTTCGGCCAGATAGGCTTCAATCTGGTCCGGATCGGCGCCGCCACGCCAGTCACCTTCAATGAATTCCGGCTTTACACCCAGCTTGTCGGCCATCTTCATCCACATGGATGCGAAATGACCGGTCTCATACATCAATATCCGGTCACCGGGCGAAAACACGTTCACCAGCGCCGCCTCCCAGGCACCAGTTCCCGATGCGGGATAGATCACCACATGCTCCTTGGTCTTGAATATGGATTTCAATCCATCAAGCGCGCGCATACCCACCTTGGCAAATTCAGGTCCACGATGGTCGATTGTCTGATTCGATATTGCACGCAATATCCTGTCCGGCACTGCGCTGGGACCAGGAATCTGGAGGAAATGACGTCCGGCTTTTCTCATGAATTATTCCCCTGGCACTACTACTCTCTTCGAATCGAGGCACGATCTACAGATCGAAATTTGCCATTGAGTAAACTTAATTTTGAATTCATAATTAAGTCAACCAGGAAAAATAGCGGGTAACCGTCGAGCGTTATCACGGAACATGCCATGCAGGATATAGCCCAGAAAATTGCAAGCAGGATCGAGGGTGATGTTCACTTCGACGAGTTTTCAAAAGGCCGTTACGCCACGGATGCTTCCATCTATCAGATGACGCCTATTGGCGTCGTTGCTCCGAAGTCGGAAGATGATATTGCCGCAGTAATCGATCTGGCGAGGGAACAATCCCTCCCGATATTGGCAAGAGGCGGCGGTACATCGCAAAGCGGTCAAACCGTCAATGAAGCAATCGTATTGGACAACACCAAATACTTTGATCAGGTTATAAAGCTGGACATTGAAAACCGGCGATGTCTTGTCCAACCAGGCATTGTGCTGGATGAGCTAAACCGTTTGCTCAAACCACACGGCCTATGGTTTCCCGTCGACGTATCGACGGCCTCAAGGGCAACCATTGGAGGTATGGCCGGGAATAATTCCTGTGGTGGAAAGTCACTTCGCTACGGACTGATGCGCGACAACGTCACGGCCGTTGAGGCGATACTGGCTGATGGCGAGAAACGCTGGTTCGAGAAAGTACGCGCGCCAGCTGCAAAGATATCTGACACCCTCACAAAGAAACTTCTCGCATTGGGAAAGCGGAACGCGGCCGAAATCGATGCGCGCTTTCCCAAGGTTCTCCGCCGTGTAGGTGGATACAATATTGATGCGCTGGTTCCCGGTAACGCCCCGAACAATCTTGCCGAGCTTCTGGTTGGCTCGGAGGGCACCCTCGCTTATTCCACGGCAATCGAACTGAAACTTTCACCGTTGATTTCCGATAGAGTAACCGGCGTCTGTCATTTTCCGACATTCCGGCAAGCCATGGAAGCGGCGCAACACCTGGTGACGCTTGATCCTCAAAGCGTCGAACTGGTCGATGCAACCATGATCGGTCTCGCCCGCGAAATCCCATTGTTTCGCGATACAATCAAGGAATTTGTAAGAGGAAAACCCGAAGCGCTTTTACTTGTGGAATTTGCCGAAGAAAACTCCTCTGACAATGCCTCAAAACTGAATCTCCTGAACGAGATGATGGGAGACCTCGGTTATTCCTGGTCGGGACGAGGCAAACGCTGGGGAGGTGTGAAGCAGATATCCGATGCCGGGCTGCAAAACAGAATTGCAGAACTACGCAAATCCGGGCTCAACATCATGATGTCGATGAAACAGGAGGGCAAACCGGTCTCATTCGTTGAAGACTGTGCAGTCGAATTACCGGATCTGGCGGACTATACTACGGGGCTGACCGAGATTTTCGAGCGCCATGGCACTCGCGGCACCTGGTACGCGCACGCTTCTGTCGGCTGTCTGCATGTACGTCCAATACTCAATCTGAAACTGGACAAGGATGTCCGCGCGATGCGGGCAATCGCAGAAGAATGCTTCGAACTTGTAAGAAAGTACAAGGGATCACATTCCGGCGAGCATGGTGATGGCATCGTACGGTCGGAGTTCCATGAAAAAATGTTCGGCCCGGAAATGATTGCCGCATTTGGTGAGGTCAAGAAACTCTTTGATCCGGATGGTCTTTTCAATCCCGGCAAGATCGTCAATCCGCCCAAAATGGATGACCGCAACCTGTTTCGCTATCACCCGGATTATGAGGCTGACGAAATCGATACGGTTTTTGACTGGTCTGCATGGACCGGCAGCGGCGGCGGATTTCAGGGCGCTGTCGAGATGTGCAACAACAATGGCGCCTGCCGCAAGCTCAAGGGCGGCGTGATGTGTCCCTCCTTTCGCGTAACACGCAACGAAAGGGACGCCACGCGTGGACGCGCAAACACATTGCGCCTTGCCATTACCGGAC
>JBPCWJ010000113.1:0-4347 GCA_051009635.1 Rhizobiaceae bacterium | reverse complement strand
GTGCAACAGCTATCGAGTATGGCCTTATCGCAGCATTGATCTCGGTTGCCATAATCGGCGGCGCGACTGCAGTCGGCGGCGGTGTAAACAACACCTTCACCAATGTAAGTGGCAAGCTTTAAGCGCTCGCACCAATATACTGACAATAAGATTGGCCGCCTGCATGTTGCAGGCGGCCAATTTTTTTCACGAGATGAAAAGTCAAAACTACACTTTGGAAGATCTGCAAAACCTGAATCTCCAGTTTAACTTGAAGTGATTCAGAAATTACAAAACTTGCATCAACGCATTGATTTGACTCCGGAATCGCATATTCACTAAATCTTGCAAATTAGCTTGAACTAATTGAATCTCCACTGGAGGTTTAGGTTTGCTGCAAATCGGCAGGCAATAAATCCTCCGGCATGTTCTGAAAACACACCGGCCTGAGAAAACGCCGGATTGCCATGGTGCCTACACTGGTTGCCCCAAAGTTTGTCGAGGCTGGATAGGGCCCGCCATGTACCATTGCATCACAAACTTCCACACCGGTAGGAAACCCGTTGGAAAGGATGCGGCCCGCTTTCCTTTCCAGTACCGGCATTAGTGAACGGGCAAGATCACTATCTTCATCATCCATATGGATAGTGCAGGTAAGCTGACCGGCAAGCGATTTCGCAACAGCCGTCATCTCTTCAAAATCGCTTGCTGTAACAATCAAGCCGAGCGGACCGAAGACTTCTTCGCCAAGCTCCTCATTGCCAAGCCATTCTTTGGCACTTGTCGAAAAAAGATAAGGCGTTGCATTGCGCTGATCACACGAGGTGGTCAAAACTTCACGCACGCCTTTTGTTCCTGAAACTCGATCACGACCCGCATGATAGGCGCTGGCAATACCATCGGTCAGCATGACTTGTGGCGCGACTGAACTTAAGGCTTGCCTGGCAGCATCGGCAAATGCCTGGCTGTCCTCACCTTCCAGTACAACGGCAATTCCGGGATTGGTACAAAACTGACCGGCACCCATTGTAAGGGATGCCGACCAACCCTCGCCTATATCTTTACCACGATTAGCGATTGCCGCAGGCAGTATGAACATCGGATTCACCGACCCAAGCTCCCCGAAGAAGGGGATAGGCTCCAGTCGCGCGGCACATAAATCGAACAGCGCCCGACCACCACCGAGAGAACCGGTAAAACCCACAGCCTTGATCAGCGGATGTTGAACCACAGCCTGGCCGACTGCTCGGTCACCACCCTGGATTTGGCTGAATGTCCCCGGATGAACGCCACATTTCTTGATGGCCTTGTCGATCGCCTGCGCCACCTGATCGGACACCCCCGGATGCGCCGAATGACCTTTGACCAATACGGGGCAACCGGCCGCAAGTGCGCTGGCGGTATCGCCACCGGCTGTTGAAAATGCCAAGGGGAAATTGGAAGCGCCAAAAACTGCAACGGGACCTATCGGGCGTTGGACCAGACGAAGATCAGGCCGCGGCAGCGGTGCGCGCTCAGGCAAGGCCTCATCATGACGCCGGTCGAGGTAATCACCCTTTTCAATATGATCGGCAAACAACCGCAATTGACCTACTGTTCTGCCGCGTTCGCCAACCAGCCTTGCTTCCGGCAAGCCCGTTTCCTTCATACCCATTGCGGTGATTTCATCACCCAGCGCGTCAATTTCCTCTGCGATTACCCGCAGGAACGCTGCTCGATCAGAACGGCTGGAATATCCATAGGACCAGAATGCCTCTTCTCCGGCCTTCGCCGCCCTGTCAACCAGGCTTGCAGATCCTGCCGAAAACTTGTCCGGCTCACCTGTGACAGGCTCATTGGTAAATACGGTTTCTCCAGCCACCCATTCGCCTGCAATCAGATGTTTTCCTGTCAGCATAACAGTTTCCTTGTTTGTCGATGAATTCGCGCGGAAATGATCTCTTGGGATAGGTCAGGCGCCACGCTCACCCGGTCGGCTTTTGTCTACCTAATTTGCGTCAAGCTCAACCCCAAATAACAATTTTGTACCTGGTCAAATAAACAGGATCAGGAGATATTTCCGTTCTTGCCTGACATCTTTCAGGATATAGGTCACAGTATTGCACCTTACCCAAAGGAGACACTCTTGAGAGAATTCCCGATAAAGCTCATCGTCGATTGCCAATATCTCCTTGGCTGTGGCATGCGCTGGAATTTCAGCAGACTTGAATTTTGAATGATTCCGTAGATGTGAAGGATGGCCAATGTCGAATAGTTTGATGATTGAAGATACTACCGGTTCGTATTTGGGCCGGGTTTGGAACCCGGCAGTGTCCGGCCCTTCGATCGTGACGATTAGAGGTGGTGAAGTAGTGGACATCACATCAAGCTCGGCACCGCTTGTGCGTGACATCTGTGAAACGGGTAAACCCAATGAGTATGTGAATACTGCACTCGGAGTGGTTCTTGGCAAATTGGATCAAATTGCCGAAGCGAAAACTGGCGATCTATCTAAAGTTCATTTTCTGGCTCCCTGCGACCTGCAGGCAATCAAGGCTTGCGGAGTGACCTTTGCCGGATCAATGGTCGAGCGGGTAATTGAGGAACAGGCCGCTGGCGACCCCAAAAAGGCGGAGGCAATCAGGAACCGCGTCGCGAAAGTGGTGGGTGAAAGTCTGCGTGACATCCAGGCTGGGTCTGATGAAGCTGCGGAGGTCAAGACGGCGCTGATCAGTGAAGGTCTGTGGTCTCAATATCTGGAAGTGGGAATTGGTCCTGATGCAGAAGTGTTTTCCAAGGCGCAGGTATTGTCTGCGGTAGGCAGCGGAGCCGAAGTCGGACTTCATCCAATTTCAAGCTGGAACAATCCCGAGCCCGAAATTGTGCTTGCTGTCTCCTCAACTGGAAAAATCGTCGGGGCAACGCTTGGAAATGACGTCAACCTGCGTGACGTCGAAGGCCGTTCTGCGCTGCTGCTTTCCAAGGCGAAAGACAACAATGCCAGTTGTTCAATCGGCCCGTTTATTCGTCTATTTGATGACAGCTATTCTCTCGATGACGTACGGACTGCAGCGCTGGATCTCACGGTCACTGGTTCTGACGGATTTGTTTTAAATGGGCACTCCTCGATGAAGGAAATCAGCCGCGATCCGGAGGACCTTGTCAGCCAGACAATTGGACGTCACCATCAATATCCTGACGGGTTCATGCTGTTCCTGGGTACGCTTTTTGCCCCAACGGAGGACCGCGATATCCCCGGAGAAGGATTTACCCACAAGAATGGCGATGTTGTAAGTATTGAATCGGCTGGCCTTGGCAGGCTGACCAATACTGTCCGCCTGTCAACCGAATGTGAACCATGGACATTCGGAATCAGGGCGTTGATGACCAACCTATCGGAACGTGAACTGATCTAACAGAGCTAGAAGTTTCCAGCTTTCAGTATCTGGACCATGTTTTCGTCTCGCTCCCAGGGCCTGTTGAGCTTGAATTTCGCCTTTAGGAAATCCACAAAGACACGCAAATTGGGCGCCATTCCCTTATGAGGTTGGAAAACCACATTGAACTCAACCGACGGGCCGGAATAGTCCGGTAAAACACGGACCAGTTCTCCACGGCGAATATGGTCATGAGTCATCCACGCAGGCAACAATGCCACTCCCAGATCCGCCAGAGTCATGCTTAGTAGAGCTTCATGATCCTTGACTGAAAGACGAGGCTTGATCTCCAGATCAAACACCTGACTACCACCTTTCACGGTCAGTTCAGCCAGTCCAATTGAGATTTTCGAAGACAGGTAAGCGTGTTGGGTCAGTTGCTCAGGATGCGTAAGCTTGGGAGCCGATGCCAGATGGGCTGGGCTAGCATAGAAATACTGCGTCGAAGAACCAAGCGATACTGCGCACAGTGAATCGTCCTCGATCTCACCCTTCCTTACCGCAACATCGCAGCGATGCTCTCGAAAATCAATTTTTCGGCTGGTAATGGTCAAGTTCAGACGGACATCCGGATGGGACTTCATGAATTCCGGCAGCAATGGCAATATGAAAGCCCGTCCAAGCGTTTCGGGCAGACTGACGTTCAATTCGCCGCTTGGCCGCGAGTGAATCGCCTTTATTGCTTGATCAGCATCCTCAGCCTCAGATACCAGCCTGGCGCAATGTTCATAGTAGACCCGCCCACTTTCGGTCAGAGTGAGCCGTCGAGTGGTCCTATGCATAAGTGTCACTCCAAGACGATCTTCGAGCTGTCCAACCCTTCGACTGACATTGGACTTTGACATCTGCAGGCTTTCGGCGGCCGTGGAAAATCCGTTTTGTTCAACTACAGCAGCAAAAACTGCCATATCCGATAACAAATTTGCTTCCATCGATGGCCCTCAAAAAAATC
>JBPCWJ010000112.1:0-5031 GCA_051009635.1 Rhizobiaceae bacterium | reverse complement strand
TCAAAGAATTCCGAAGGAATATTCTGTTCAACAATCTGGCCCTGATCCATGAAGATCACGCGATCGGCTACCTGCCTTGCAAATCCCATTTCATGGGTGACACAAAGCATGGTCATGCCATCTTCCGCAAGTTCTACCATGGTCTCCAGCACTTCCTTGATCATTTCCGGATCAAGCGCGGAGGTAGGCTCATCGAACAGCATGATACGCGGATTCATGCAAAGTGAACGTGCTATGGCAACACGCTGTTGCTGTCCACCTGACAACTGGCCGGGATATTTGTCCGCCTGCTCCGGAATTTTCACCTTGGAGAGGAAATGCATGGCAACTTCCTCTGCTTCGCTTTTCGGCATCTTGCGAACCCAGATCGGGGCGAGCGTGCAGTTTTCCATGATTGTAAGGTGCGGGAACAGATTGAAGTGCTGGAAGACCATTCCGACTTCCCTGCGAACTTCATCGATTTTCTTCAGATCATTTGTAAGCTCAATGCCATCAACGACAATCCTGCCGCGCTGATGTTCTTCCAACCTGTTGATACACCGGATCATGGTCGATTTACCGGAACCGGATGGTCCCGCAATAACGATCCGCTCTCCACGCATTACTCGAAGATCAATATCCTTGAGCACGTGGAAATCACCGTACCATTTGTGCATATCGACAATTTCGACCGCCACATCGGTTTCCGAAATATGCGCCTTGTGCAAGCTTTCCTCATGACCGGCGGCCGCTTCAGCACCCGCATCTGCATGCGCTGATCTGGCCGCGCCGTTTGTTTTTGCGGTTCCCTTAACGCTTGGAACCGGAGATGACTTCGAAGCCGGTTTCGTGGCCTTAGCGGCTGCGACTTTGGTTTTCGTTGCAGCTTTCGGTTTGGATGCTGGCTTGGCTTTTGATTTTGCCGTCGCTCTTGGTTTGGATGCAGAACCGCCGGCCGCAGCAGCGTATTTCTTGCATTGACCTACCCAATCATCACGCTCGATACGTCCATGGAATTTCAACAGATTGTCGGCCCAGGCGATCTCGGATGCAGACCAGCCTGCAATTTGAGAATATTTGTAAATCCCGGCTTCGTTCAAAACATTTTCGAGTTTTGGGCCAACCCCTGAAATCTTCTTCAGATCGTCGGGCTTTGCCGGTTTTTTCACAGTTTTTGGTTTTTTGGGCTTTATGTCAGCCATTTGCAGGTAACCCCTCACATTCGGCGTTAAGGACTAGATTTGGAATATTCATCGGTGTCCGGTGTCCAATCTGCGTTCCATGAATATGGAATATCTACTCATCGCAAAACAGAACAGCCAGAATATAACAGCGGCAAACAGATAGCCTGTCAGGGACTGAACAGGACTTGCCCAGGTGGAATCGGTATAGGATGACTGGATCATTCCAAGGAAATCAAACAGTCCGATAATCAGCACGAGGGTTGTATCCTTGAAAAGCGCGATGAACGAGTTGACGATACCCGGAATCACCAGCTTGAGTGCCTGTGGCAGGATAATCAGCCGGATCATCTGCCAGTAGTTCAGGCCCAATGCCATTGCGCCTTCATACTGACCCTTCGGCAAAGCCTGAATACCGCCTCGAACAACTTCCGCCATATAGGCTGCAGAGAACAAGGCAACCCCGATTAGTGCCCGCAGCAGTTTGTCGAAGTTCACGCCTTCCGGCAGGAATAACGGCAACATAACCGAGGACATGAAGAGCACGGTGATGAGCGGAATGCCCCGCCAGAACTCGATGAAGATCACCGAAACCAGTCTGATGACCGGCATTTGCGAACGGCGTCCCAGTGCCAAAAGTATTCCCAGGGGCATCGAGGCAACGATACCGGTTATTGCAATTACCAGCGTTACCAAAAGACCGCCCCAAACTTCGGTCTCGACATGCTCCAAACCAAAAGGCACGGCGAATATCAGTATTACCAGCAAGAGGAGCCCCATTGAAATCGTAACGCCTCGAATGGACGGCCCTGGCGGAGATTCTGATCCTCGCGCTATTCCATAGGCAATTGCACACAGGATTGCAGTCAGCAATACATAGTCGATTATGAATTTCGTCAGGGACGGTGCGATCAATGAATCCGGTAACAGAAATCCTTCCAGGCTGATATGCCCGCCGGTCAGCAAGACGAAAGCAATTACGGGAAAGACCGCTACCATGAAGATGACATTCTCCCGCTTGTAAGGAAGTGACGGGATAAGCATCGGAATGAGACCCGCTGCGAACAGGAAGTAAACCAGATCAACGCGCCAATATTCTGCCAGGGGGTACCGGCCATAAATGAACTGATTCATATAGGTCGCGACGTAGGGCCAGCAGGCACCAAACCAACCATCTGGCTGAATTCCACCCTGCACACCGGTCGTGCAAAGGCGCCTGTCGGGCTTGTCGAGATTATGCTCGGCCATAAGCGCGCTGGCGTCCCAGACCCCATCGATGAATGCGAACCGTATTATTGGAGGTATTATCAACCAGAGAAGGTAGATCGCCAGTAGGGTGAGAATTGTATTGGGAATTGATGAGAACAGGTTTTTCCTGACCCATCCGACTACACCCACCTCACTGGCTGGGGGTGCCTCATCACCTGCCATCTCTGCGCGGACAAATGCTATGCCCGCACCGGGTACTGTTTTAGCAGGGTTTTTTGTGTCAGCCATATCTATGCTCCCTGCCCTATCATCGTTCAACCAGCGCCATTCGCGCATTGAACCAGTTCATGAACCAGGCTGTCAGCAATGAGATCGTCAAATAGGTCAGCATGGTCATAAGAAGAATTTCCACTGCCTGACCAGTCTGGTTCAGTGCCGTACCTGCAAATACCGAGACAAGCTCGGGATATGCAATTGCAACTGCTAAAGACGAATTCTTGGTCAGGTTCAAATACTGGTTCGTCATTGGCGGAATAATCACCCGCATTGCCTGGGGTATTACTACCAGCCGCAATGTAGGTCCCGATCGCAATCCAAGAGCATTGGACGCTTCGGTCTGTCCCTTGTTAACCGCAAGAATTCCGGCGCGAACGATTTCGGCAATATAGGCTGAGGTATAGGTTACCAATGCGACCAGCAGACCCATTAACTCAGGTATGACGCGGGCGCCCCCTTTGGGTCCAAATCTTGATGCGGTCGGCAATTCAAAAGCCAGCGGTATGCCCGTTGCAAGCAATGCAAGGATAGGCAAACCAATGATCAGGCCCACCGCAGTCCAGAAAACCGGAAATTGCTGCCCGGTTGCCATTTGGCGTGCCTTTGCCCAGCGTACTACAAAAATTGTTGCCACCATACCGACAATAAAGGCGATCCCGATCCAGCCTGCACCGTCACTGAAAACCGGCTTTGGAGCATAATAGCCTGCCACATTTAGAAGGCCCAGCGGCCCCAGATTTAGTGGATCCTGCTTACCGGGTAGCAGTCTTAGGACCGAGAAATACCAGATGAAAATCCATAGAAGCAGCGGAATATTGCGCATTACTTCGACGTAAGCGTAGGCAACTTGCGAAATAACCCAGTTTGTCGACAGGCGTGCGACACCAACGACGAAGCCAAGCAAAGTTGCCAGAAAAATCCCTAACACCGCTACAATGAGCGTGTTTTGCAGACCTACAAGATAGACTGTCAGGTAGCTTGATGATTCCGAGTAATCGATAAATGGCGAGAAATTGATTCCAAAGCCGGCCGCGCGTTCCAGAAAACCGAAACCGGAGGAAATGTTTGCCGCTGCGAGATTGCGAACCGTATTGCCAACAAAGAACCAGAAGACAAATCCCAGAAATGCCATGACCAGCATTTCAAAGAAGAAATTGCGCAACCCGCTGTCATTGAACACATTGCCGGCATAGCTTTGCTTGCCCTCAAATCCAAACCAGGACTTCGTCCTGAAAATAATTGCTATGGGAAATAGAAGAAGTACGAGCGCGATAAAATTGAATATCTTGGCAATATCCAAATTTATGACACCTGATGCGATGCCACCAATGCTTGCAAATGGCGCTCCGTAATCTCCATCAAAATAATAGTGAACTGCAGAAAGGTAATAGGCCAGGATCGTAACGACCGCAAAGATTATCACCAATGAGTAGCGCGGATCGGATTGCGCGGAAACTTCGCCATCCGCAATCGGTTGCTGAACTGCCATTTTTCCCCTTACCCGTTAATTGATGTCCGGTTTCTTTGGTCCGGATTGCCACCAATTGCCGAAATCAGTTCCGGCAAGGTTACCCTTTGCCGCGACTTGTGTCACCGCGCAGATGTGGAAAGGGGCCAACTTTTCAGTCAGCCCCAAATTTTTTTGATTAACGGATCGGCGGCGCGTACTGCAAACCACCCCTTGACCAGAGGTCATTAACGCCACGCGAAATCTCAAGTGGCGTTTCAGGTCCTACGTTACGATCAAACGTTTCGGCGTAGTTGCCGACCTGCTTGATGATGTTGTAGGCCCAGTCATTTCCGACACCGATCATCTCACCGAAAGTGCCCTCAACACCAAGCAGACGCTTGATACCAGGATTTTCGGTCTTCATCATGTCATCGACGTTACCTGAGGTCACACCAAACTCTTCAGCATTGACCATTGCGAAATGAGCCCATTTCACAAGGTTGAACCACTGATCGTCGCCCTGACGGACAACAGGACCAAGAGGTTCCTTGGAAATGATTTCAGGCAGAACGATATGTTCACCGGGATTGGTCAGTTTCAAACGCTGAGCATACAGGCCAGATTGGTCTGTGGTGTAAACGTCACAACGGCCGGCATCATAGGCTGCAACAACCTCATCCGCCTTCTCAAACGCCACAACTTCATATTCCATGTTATTTGCACGGAAATAGTCGGCAACGTTCAGTTCTGTTGTCGTACCGGTGTTGGTACAGATTGATGCACCGGACAGTTCCAGCGCGGATTTTACGTCAAGCGACGAACGGACCATAAATCCCTGACCGTCATAATAATTGACGCCGGCGAAATTCAAGCCGAGATTGGTGTCACGGCTCATTGTCCAAGTGGTATTCCGCGAAAGAACATCCACCTCACCTG
>JBPCWJ010000111.1:0-4853 GCA_051009635.1 Rhizobiaceae bacterium | reverse complement strand
GTCCTACCCCCAGGTGCCAAGCCCCTGCTTCCCAAGACGTCAATAAAAAACGCGCGGCAAATAATACCGCGCGCCATACAAGATTACCGGAATATTCCTCGATCAGTAATCGTCGCTTTTTTCCGGAGGTACCAGGCCTTCAATGCCTGCGAGTAATTCGTCTTCGGAAAGCTTGTCAAAAGTAACGTCGCTTTCCGGCTTGTCTTCTGTCTCAGTGAAAACCGGAGCAGCAGGAACAACCGGCATTTCCGGAATTACCGGAGTATCGACAATATCCTGTTCTGGCTCATCAACCTCGACATGTTTTTGCAGCGAGTGGATGAGATCTTCCTTGAGGTCTTCCGGTGACAGGGTCTCTTCGGCAATCTCGCGCAAAGCGACGACCGGATTCTTGTCATTATCGCGAGGTACCGTAATTTGTCCGCCCGACGATATCTGGCGGGCGCGGTGACCTGCCAATAGTACCAATTCGAAACGATTATCAACTTTGTCGATACAATCTTCGACAGTAACGCGTGCCATGCAACGCTCCCATATGTTCATCTATTGGGGAATAATCGCAGTGCCTAGACGGAAATGGTTGCAATTTCAAGCAAATTCGCACATGCCTAGGTATGCAAAACCTCAAAAATGAGGTTGAATATAAGACTATGAACCAATTGCCTTTCTAAAATTATGGGCTATTTGGTCAATAAATGGTTCTGCCCGGCAATTAACTGGCTTGCGGCCGATCAGAACACTGAGTGTATTTTATCAATCGGCATTGCCGCTGATGCTATTAATTTATGTATTCAGTAAGTCGAACGACGAGTGCACCAAATTATTTTAATGATGCAACCCACCTATTGAGGAAACATGTTCGACCAACGAGAAAAAATAGCCCTCCTTATTGACGGGGCTAATTTATATGCAACGTCAAAAGCGTTGGGCTTTGATATAGACTATAGGCGAATGCTTAAACATTTCGGCAAACAGGCCTATCTTCTTCGGGCTTATTACTATACCGCCCTTATTGAAGATCAGGAATATTCCTCCATACGACCATTGATCGACTGGCTGGATTACAATGGCTACCGTGTCGTGACGAAGGCGACAAAGGAATTCACCGATTCTGCCGGAAGGAGAAAAGTAAAAGGAAATATGGATCTCGAATTGGCGGTTGATGCCCTAGAGCTATCGTCAACTGTTGACCATTTGGTTCTGTTTTCAGGTGATGGTGATTTCCGATGCCTGGTGGAAGCCCTGCAGCGTCGAGGCAGGAAGGTCAGTGTCGTATCCACCGTATCAACACAGCCTTCCATGATTGCCGACGATTTGCGCAGGCAGGCCGACCACTTTGTAGATATTGCCAGCCTCAAGGCAGAGATTGGCAGGGATCCGTCCGAAAGGCCCGAACGCATAATACCCATGGATGATGATATCGAGGAATATGAAGACGAAGAGTTTTAATCACTATTCCGTCTGCCCGAGTTGTACCATATTGGCTGCTGATCCAATTTGCATAATTCGGGTTTCGACATCTTCCGGAATTGATTTTCATGTCAGCGGATGAAGTGACTACAATCGTAGATCCACCGCATGAATGCGCCGAGTGTCCTCGCTTGCGTAAATTTCTGCTGGATTGGCGGAAAAAGGAGCCAGACTGGTTCAATGGTCCGGTAGAGACCTGGCGCTCACCGGGCGATACCAGCAATGTTGAACTGCTGATTGTTGGTCTGGCACCTGGCGTTCGCGGTGCCAACCGTACCGGCAGGCCTTTTACAGGCGATTTTGCCGGTGACCTGCTCTATGAAACGTTGACCAGGTTTGGCTTTGCACGAGGTTCATACGGAGCCTCACCAGATGACGGCCTTGAACTTAGAAATTGTGCCATCACCAATGCCGTGCGTTGCGTTCCGCCAGACAACAAGCCGGTTGGCGCGGAAATCAACAATTGCCGGCAATTTCTTCAGGCAACAATAAACAGCTTCAAAAATCTGCGTGGAATTGTGACCTTGGGAAAGATTTCACACGACTCAACGCTTCGAGCGCTTGGTACAAGACCATCTCAGGCGGTATTTGGCCATGGCACCCAAAATGAAATCGGCACTCTCCGGGTTTTCTCGAGTTATCATTGCTCTAGATACAACACAAATACGCGGAGATTGACCCAGGAAATGTTCCACGATGTATTCAGAGAAGTGACAAAATTCCTTGATAGGCAAGCTGCCAATGAGGAAGCTGTTGTTTCCCAATGACACAGGTACTAAACATAACGCAGTTTTTGGCTTGCGCAGCCAGTAATCTGCTTAGATCAAACAAGTTGATGATTGACTTGAGTAGATCGAGTTAGCAATAGTTCAAAATTCTGGAAGAGGAGCTTGTAAATGGCGGTAGAAAATCGGATGTCTTCGTTTGCGAAAATCAGCAAGTCGCTGACCACGTTGGGTACGGCGGCAGTATTGGGTTTAAGTTTGGCGGCAGTTCCATCAACAGCCTTTGCAAAGACCTATCTGGTAAATGGTATTCTGAGCGCCACCGCCATCGGATATGGCTTCAAGAACCTGAAGAAAAAAATACCGAATGCATCGCTTTTTCTCATGGTTACCGGAATGGAAGCCAGCGGTATAAGAGATACGATCATCCAGGACATCAGAAAGCGGCATGCAGCAAACCCCAATGAGCAATTCAGTCTGGCGGGAATTTCAAAAGGTGCAAATGTCGTTATTGAAGTTGCTAGAGCGGTAGCGAAGGACGGCATTCCGATCTACTATGTCGGCATTGTTGAAAGCAGCGGTGGCAGCCTGACTTCAAATGTTCAGAAGGCCGATAATTTCGTTTGCGCAAAAGGCGGTGGATTGTGCACGCAAAAGCGTGTGGGCGGTGCGACCACCATACCGATTAATACCGGCCATATCGATATGGGCAACCACCCGACTGTCCATAATCGGATAGCCGCCAACGCCAGGTAGCTCATTGTTTTTACTAGCTTATTACTGATCTTTCAAATGTTGAAGAACGTCTGTGGCGTTCTTCTCCGGCGGGAATACCGGGTAAAATACCTTCTCAACGACGCCGTTCCTTGCAATCAATGCCAGGCGTTTGAGCAGGACAGGATTTTGCCCTTCTATTTCCGCCTCAAAGCTTGGAAGATTCATTGCCTGCCGCAGTTCCAGGCCGGAATCTGACAGTAGCGCGAACGGCAGATGCAGCCTGTCTGCCGCCTCTTTTTGATATTCACTTGTCTGTGTAGAAACGCCAAAGACGTGGTCGGCACCTGCCGCCGTCAGCTCTGTCATGTGATCCCGGAAAGAACAGGATTGTGGCGTGCATCCCCTGGCGCCCGGAATTTCGTCCCAACCATCGGGCAATGCCTTGCCCGGCTGGCCGGTCATCGGATAGGCGTATAATACAAGTGTGCCTTTAAGGCTGGACAAATCGACCCTTGTCCGGCTGGTAGACTGAAGTTCCAATGAAGGCAATTCCGATCCGGAAAGATGGTCAGCGGCACCATCATCAGTGGGAACTGGTAAATCATCGGGTCTGGTTTCGTAATTCATAATCAGCCCCTCTCCTTCAACAATCTTGATTGTTCGCGTTTCCAGTCGCGGTCCTTAGAGACTTGCCGCTTGTCATGCGTTTTTCTGCCCTTGGCCAGCGCGATTTGCAGCTTGGCCTTGCCGCGCTCATTGAAATAGAGCCGGTTTGGAACAATTGTCATGCCCTCGCGATGAACGCCGCTGCTCAGTTTCGCCATTTGCTTCTTGTGCAACAACAGCTTTCGCTTGCGGCGCGGATCGTGGTTGAATCTGTTTCCTTCTCCATATTCGGGAATGTAGGAATTTACCAGCCAAATCTCCCCGTCTTCTTCGGAGGCATAGCTTTCAGCAATGTTCGCCTGGCCATTCCGCAGGGACTTCACCTCCGTGCCGGTGAGCACAAGGCCCGCCTCCAACGTTTCGACAAACTCGTAGTTGAACCTCGCCTTGCGATTATCGGCGACAAGCTTGCCAATGGCGGCGTCTTTTTTTGGTTTGGCGGCCATGAAATTCAGGCCCGATTCCGGGTCAGTTGATCAATCCGGCATGCATCATTGCATCACGGATTGTCGATTTCGTGTTTTCTTCCAATGGCACAATCGGCGAACGGGCAAAATCCTCTATTCTGCCGAGCACTGACAAAGCGTATTTTGCCCCGGCAGGGCTTGGTTCCAGGAATAGCGCCTTATGCAAAGGTACCAGCTTGTCCTGAATAGTCAGCGCGGTCGCAAAATCGCCAGCCATGCAGGCGGTCTGGAACTGCGAGCACATTCGAGGCGCGACATTTGCCGTGACAGATATACAGCCTACTCCACCATGCGCCATAAATCCGAGGGTTGAGATGTCTTCGCCGGAAATCTGAATGAATTCACCGCCGCATTGCTCGCGCTGCTCGCTGATCCGGCTCATGCTGGCAGTCGCATCTTTCACCCCGACTATATTGGTATATTTGCTTGCAAGTTGCGCCATCGTATCGACTTCCATGTCGATGATTGAACGGCCAGGAATATTGTAGATGATGATCGGAATGGAAATTGCGGTGGCAATTGCCCCGAAATGAGCTCGCAATCCCCTCTGATTTGGCTTGTTGTAGTATGGCGTTACGACAAGGACGGCATCTGCCCCGGCACTTTCTGCATGACGTGCAAGGTCTACCGCTTCGGCAGTATTGTTGGAACCAGCGCCGGCGATCACCGGCACCTTTCCGTTTGCAATCCGGACCGTCAATTCGGTCACGTGCTTATGTTCGGCATGTGAAAGTGTCGGCGATTCCCCCGTGGTACCGACAGGCACAAGTCCATGACTTCCTTCATCAATTTGCCATTCGACCAATTC